>NZ_JAEILC010000127.1:0-13903 GCF_016307435.1 Pseudomonas sp. S4_EA_1b
AGATGACCGTGGAATCCGCAATTCACCACGTTTTTCACGTTTGCCCCTTCGATCTCGGCAATACGGGCGATGATGTTTTGGTAGGTCACGTCTGCGGGTTCACCGATCACTAACACGTGCGCTCCAGATGCCTTTGCTGCCGCAATACCGTGGGGGTTGTCCTCGAGGATGAGCGTCTCATCCGGAGAAACACCAAGCATCTCCATCGCTTTCAGATAGATGTCGGGGGCCGGCTTGGCTTGGGCAACGTCTTCGTTCGAAAGCTGCAGGTCCAGGTATTGGCTCAGATGAGCTTTGTCCATCATCAGGTTCACGGTCGCACGGATAGAGTTAGATGCAACCGCGAGCTTCATGCCGTGGCGGGTCTTCAACATCGACAGGGCGTACTGATGGTTGAAGGTAGGGCGACACATCAGGGTTACCGTGTCGGCTGTGTACGCTTGCTTCATTTCGTTGATGAATCGATGGAGTGCCTGCGGCAACCCTTTCTCTGCGGTCAGCATGTGCAGCTTTTTCGCAGTCGGAAGGCCATCGTAAGACGTGAGGTGCTCATGGCGAGAAATGTTGTACCCAAACAGCGCGAGCGCACGGTTTAGGGTTTCGTAGTGCCAGTCGCGAGCGTCAATAAGCACTCCGTCCATATCGGAGATAACTGCTTTGATGGCCATCGTTCAGTTCCTGTAGCTGGAGAGTTGTTCGGGTAGGTCGGTGCAGATCATCAGCTTCTCGGCGTCCTGGATTTCCTGGATCTGCTGCCACAGAGCCAATGGCGGCCGAGAGTGAAGTTCTGGGGAGACGATGCAGACTCGCTTGCCTGAATCGAGGAGAGAGGTGATCTGGTCATTGGAGTACCATTCGCCTTCAAAACCATCGAGCCAGACGCCCGTAGAGCGGTCCAGCCATGCAGGCTGCTGCTCCACTTCGGACATGCGTGTGTAGGTGGAAATGCCCAACTCGAGATAGCTGCGCATGTCCGGTACCGCCATGTCGAAGACGAACCAGTTGGTGTGGCCACGGTCCTCGAACTTAGCCTTTAAGGCATGGGCGAGGCCGTCTGCTTTCACGTTTATGGCCAAGGGCAGATTCCTGCCTGACATGATGTCAAGCAGGTCGTCCAGGGTGAGCTCGTCCCCCGAGGGCATGTCGTGCGAGATCACCAGTTTTCCTGCAATGTCACGGACGTCTGTTTCAGTGCCCAGGCCTAGGTCGAAAGACCGCTTGAAGGCGACTGCCTGGTTTCGCTCGCACTTTTCCTTCCAGTAACCGCGGTGGCTAATGATCTGCATGATCAGGCTGCCTTCGCCGAAGTAGCGCGATGGCTCACTGGCAGTGACAGGAACAGGTTCAGGTCGGCTGGAATGCCGAGGCCATACATACCATTGCCTTCAGAACCAATGCTGTAATGGATGACCTTGCCCTGGGCACCGATGATTTCGTTGTATGCCGGAGCGACGTAGAACTCGCCGTTCACACGAAGCTCCTTTGCAAGCATGGTTTCCATCGCGGAAACCATCTGTTTGCCGGAGCGGAAGTTGTAGATGCCGACGGTGGCTTCGTCCGATATCACTTCCTTCTCGACCACGTTGTTGACCAGGCCTTGTTCGTCGAAACCTACAAACGACCATTTGGGGTCATCTGCTTTCATGGTCATGATGAGGCCGTCGGCGCCGGCGTCGTCCATAGCCTGCAGGTAGTCGTTGATGTCGAGATCGCAGTACTGATCAGAGTTGACGATCATTGTTGGGTGATCGTTGTCGATCAGATGTTTGGCTTTGAGCACCGTGCAGGCTGCACCCTCTGTCAGGTCATCAATTTCGACGATCTCGCAGCCGGGAGCCCATGAGGAGAGTTTTTCTCGGAGACCATACTGGGCGACGTGCTTGGCCTGGCAGATGAAGATGAACTTGTGGTCTCGCTCCGGGGTGTTGTTGTCGATAACAACTTTGATCATGGGTACGCCATGCACCGGGATTAGCGGCTTCGGGTCTTGATAACCGGCATTTGCGAAGCGGCTACCTGCGCCGGCCATGGGAACGATGATTTGCAGCACTTAACTACTCCTTGAAGTGACGATGAAGAGGGAAGGGACTGAAGATCTACAGGTGGCCCTGATCCACGACCCGACCTTTCTCCAGCGTCAGGAAGCGCTGGCAGAAGTGCCTTGCTTGGTCATGGGAGTGAGTTACAAGCACCAGGGCCATGCCTTCGTCCTGCATGTCGCGAATGCGCTGGAAGCACTTCCCCTGAAACTCGGCGTCGCCGACGGCAAGAACCTCGTCTGCGAGCAGGGTTTGCGGATCCACATGAACGGCGACTGAGAACCCCAGCCGCATGTACATGCCCGACGAATAGTTCTTCACCGGCGTATCGATGAAGTCGCCCAGTCCAGAGAAGTCGACGATGCGGTTGAAGCGAGCTCGAGTCTCTTTGTTCTTCAGGCCGTAGAGGCTCGCGTTCAGATAGATGTTTTCAGCGCCGGTGAGCTCGTGGTGAAAACCAACGCCAAGTTCAATCAAAGGTGCGATTCGGCCTGTGCTCTGAACGCTTCCGGACGAAGGTTTCAGGATGCCGCTGGCCAGCTGCAGTAACGTGCTCTTGCCGGACCCGTTATGGCCGATTAACGCCAGTGACTCGCCCTTGGAGAGGGTGAAGCTGACGTCTGAAACGGCGTGGAATTTTTCTTTCCGCTCCCGGTATCTGGGATTGAACATCCCCACCAGTTTCTGCTTCAAGCCGCCCCGGTTATGTCGAAGCACGAACTGCTTGCTGAGCCCGTCGGCCCTGAGAACTACCTGACTCATAGATGCTCCACTACGCTGTCAGCCTTCTTGAAGACTGCGAGGCCTGTTGCCAGTGCGCCCAGGCCGAGAGTGATGCAAAGCAGCAGTTGAAAAGGCTCAGGCGCGACCCCCTGATGGAGGATCGAAGAGAAGGCATTGAAGAAGGGAGCAACCGGGTTGTAAGCGACGATGTTCCGTACTTCAGCGGGTAGGCTTGTCGTTACCCAAACGATCGGCGTGAACCAGAAGAGCAGGGGGACAAAAACATCAACCAAGTGTTTGATGTCTCGATGAGCAACCTGAAGAACGCTTAGGGCGAGGCCCGTACCAACCACCAGCGCGATAAATGAGGCCAGGACAATTGGGTACCAAATCAGGGCCTGTGTTACGACGCCCCCAAGAAGAGGGAAAAGTGCCCAGTAGACTGCCAAGGCAACTGTCCAGAAAACGCCTACGGTGAGGGCGCCAGAGACAGGCAGGAGCAACCGAGGAAAATGGAGCTTCTGGATCAGGGTGTGATTGTTGATCAACCACTCGCAGCTCTGAGTGATGATCTGCTGCAGAAGCATCCAGTGCACCACGCCCGTGACCAGGTGAAGAGCAAACCTGTCCTGCCCGCTAGGCAGGATGAAGGTGAAGACCGCGTAGTAGGTGAGGGTGACTACAAGAGGGTTGCCAAGGGACCAGGCAAAGCCCAGCACGGCTCCCATGTAACGAACCTTGATTTCCTTGGCGACCAGGTTGCGAACCAAATCGCTCCAGCCGAGAATTCCTCGAGCATGACCTACTGACATAGATGTACCGCCTAAGCGGGTCCTTTGTGCGTGATGGGTAATGCAGGCGGTCTTAGCCGCCTACCGATCTCGCACTACCTTCGCATCAAATTGGATCCAGAAAGGTCCAGTCCGACCCTGTTGTGGGGTCGAACAACGTCCTGCTTTTTCTCATTTGAATCCAGTTTTGGGATGTCGACGAAGGCACTTCGTCCCTATCCAGACTTGGAATGTCCGATCTGCGGGAAAGTTGGACGGTGGCTTGAAGTGCCCAGGAAGAGGGGCGGATTACGTGCTCTCTTTCAATATGGTTCACGACAATAGTCACTGTGTTTGAACCATTTGAAACTGGAGAAGCTGATGGGCACGATCAACCAAATTGACGCGAGCAAACCGCTTGCTTTCTATCCCACCGTACAGGGAAAGATCGACGATCCAGTCATGGTCGATTTAGCTAAAAGGCTTAACAACGCCAACCTCCTGAAGTGCGAGTATCCCATAGAGGGGATCGAGTTCGCCGTGAGCGAAGGTGAGGTAGTTCAGAGGGTTCTGGATTGGCTTAAGGGCCATTCACGATGGAAGGAGGCGATTGAACATACCCTCCAGTGCCTGGCAGAGGACAAGGATGGGCGCCCCTTTCTAACTGCCTTCATGGGCATCGATGAGTTCACTGAGTTGGCTGTCGATCTAGCTGGGAGTGGAATTCTTCCAGGGATTCAAGAAGCCGTCGCCCACTGGCGAGAAATGGGAGCTACCTCGTGTAACTTTGAGGGCTACCGACTTCAGCCATCCAGCTCCGATTGCCGTTCTTCGTAAAAGAGAGGTCTTTTGAGGGTGTTAGCCGTCAGTAACTTCCTATTATCGATCTGCAGTCATGCATGGCTCGTGCTGACGTTTAAGCATCGTGGCGAGGGGCTATCCACTTTGTCTGCTGGGGCCCGGTTGGCCTTGGTGATCTTGGCGGGTGTGATCATAGGTCTCTGCACCTATTTTGCCCCTGGTGATGGGCGAGCGACTGCTGCGCTGATGGCAGTTGTTCACTTTGGGATTTTCTCTGCGCTAATGGGGCATGGGGAAGACGGGGCGCCACGCCAAGCGATGTTTGCGGTCCTGATGGTGGTTACAGAGCCGTTAGGGCTGTCATTTCGGTGGGCACCAGGTCTCTACTTCATGGATCAGATATTGACCGTATGGGTGCTGGTTGCTGGAGTCACTTTCATTATGAGGTCAGCGGACAAGTCGCCCTCCCGCTGACATAGGGCGGCTGCAGATGGATTGCAATCACTCCTCCCAGGCGGTGAGTTCGGCCAGGCCCTCGGCAAAGAGAGTGGCTCCGCCATTGGCAGGATGACGCACTGCTCCGGCTGCATTCACTCCGGCGGCAGCCAAAAGTCCTTCTGCTTTTTTTCCAATTGCCACCCACCGGGCGAGGGGGAATGCTTCCTGCAGAATTCGAATCGCAGCGTGGCCGAGCTCGAGTTCTGCTGGCGTAGGCGTCCTGTTGGACTTCGGCTCCCCAGCTCTAAAGGGGTGCAACTGCAGTGCGTTCCAAAGAACGGTGTTCTCGGCCAAACCCAGCTTGTAGAGGTTCTTCCATACGATGGTGGCGCTCGGTTCGGAATACGGCAGCCAACGATCCGTAAGACGGCCAGGTGCCGCATCTACGCGTGGTATCGCACCATCGATCAGTAGCTTCTCACTACTGAAAGCAACGCCTGAGTAGCGAGCTCCCTGATAGCCAGGGGCCTCCCCAACCAAGATGAGACTCGCGGTGCATGATAGGTGCTGGGCTAGCCTGGTAAGGCGTTCCTCCGGCCCGTTTAGTTGGCTGTCATGCACGCATCTGTCGGTCCAGGGATTGAAAAGGCGATCGCTCCCGCGGGGCAGGGTTTTGACTAGGGCAGATGCTAGTTCCATGTTCATGGGGCGATTTGCTCCATCGCTAGATCTGTCTTCAGCAGCTGTTCAGATTTCATGTACGCCCCATTGCATGTCGCCGACCGGATAGACCCCGTCAGCCCTGATCTCGATAGCCGTATATTGGGTCTCTTCATCACCGGCCAGGGATAGCTGGATAGCCGTGCTAATTGCTGACTCCAGGCTTGAGCCCGCGGTACCGGGCACAATCGACCAAACTTCCCCATCGTCAATGCCTTTGAGGGCCACTGCATGCACAGGGCTCACTTTTGGAAGCCGGCCAATTTCGATCTCACTTGGCTGTTTACCTGTTGGTTCAGGCTGCAGCCAGGGACCGTAATAGCGCTTGGAGAGGGGTTCATGCCATAGGGTGTCGCCATGGTCGATGCATCGAGTCATGTGTTTTACAGGGCAGTACCAGACCCACGCCCCAGGGAATTCAGCCCAATACCAGGCCTTCGGTTGGGTCCGCATTTCGTTGCAGCTATGCCAGTCCATTGGTTGGCCAGAGTTCGGCGGTACGCTCATTTTCAGTATCTCCAATCGTATGTCACGACGGTACCGTTAATCCCCAAGAGCGCAACGATCGATGGCACGGCGCTCTGGAGGTAGGCGGTCACTTGAAGAGCGAACCTTGCTTCGAATGGCGACTTGTAACTCTTCGATGTTCGCGATGGAGGAAGGGGGAGCCTTAAGGGCCCTGATCTCGTCTGCCTGGGCGTTACAGAGCTTCACCAGCCGCTCCTTCTCGCGAATAGCCTGATTGATGGTCCTTTTCACTTTGTCAGGATCGTCGATCCTGGCCATGACCCTCACTAACATCCAGGTTTCTCTTGCCAGGTTCCTTTGGTGCTTCCAGGGCTCGCTAGCTTTTGCAAACGTTCCGCTATTCTTCGATAGCGCCACTGGACCAAGTTTCGGCTCTATCCTTCCTCGCTGGTCCACCCAGAGAAGCCCCCATCGTTCAGGAACCTCGTCTGGGGAAATCAGCCCGGCCGGGCACATGTAGTAGCGGAAAAGCCCGATTCCGTTACCAGCCTCTCTGTGGGGTTTCCTGGCATCCGCGAGGAAATCGCCCCTCGATACCTTTACCTCGACCAGTACGGTTTCGGTTTCATCGGTGACTGCTCGAAACCCGATTGCATCAGGCATTTCACCGGTATCTCCGGAGCGGCATTCCGTAAGCGCGACATGGCACCCATGCCCCTGCTTGCTGTTGGGCCGAAGCAGCCATTTTCTAGCCACCTCACAGAGGGCTGCATGAGTGAGCCTATTCACCACCACCCCTAGCGTGCCGAGGCGATAAGGCTGTCAATTCCGCGGCCTTGGTTGAGGACGAGATCGCGCCTGATACGGCGGCAGAGATTGACTACATCCGACAGGTTCTTCAGTTTCAGCTCAGCTACCGTGCTTATCAGGTGGCGAACATCGTTGCCTGGTGTCCGGGATGTACAAAGCTCGATGCTGGCGGTTCGGCTACGCATATCTGTGTCGGGGCTCGGGATCTCCAGCGATAGGTCAAAGCGACGCAAGATAGCCTTGTCGACGAGCTGCTGGCTGTTAGTGGCTGCGACAAAAAGGCAGTGAGCTGGGAGCTGATCCAACGAGATCAAGAGTTGGTTTGTTACGCGGCGCATTTCTGTGACATCTCGAGCCCCATCACGTGCGATCGCGACGCCATCGAACTCGTCCAGAAAAAGCACGCACGGCGCCGTGGCCGCGTATTCGAACAACTTATCGATATTCTTGCCGGTACCACCCATATAGCTGTCTACTAGACCGCTGTATTTTGCACGAAGGAAAGGCAGCTCAAGCTCGCTTGCCAGCGCTTCGGCCAGCATCGTTTTCCCGTTGCCTGGCTCACCATGAAGCAGTACCCGATGTCGGGGTTGCAGATCGTAAGCGGCTAGCTCTTCGCTTCGTAGCGTCTCTGCGATAAGGCCCGATATCTCTTCTTCTACATGTGGGCTGAGAACCACATTCTTGAGTGCAAGTTGCGGCTGTTCGAGAACAACGAGATCCTTCGGGACGGTGAGCAACGCAGAGGGTTTCAGAGTTGATACTCGGAGTAGCTTCGTCAGCTGCTTGTGGACAACGGGGTGCGCCACTTCGGTCGCATCGAGGAGTGACAGGCAAATTTCCCGAGCCTTTTCGTCCTGCCTCCAGGCGTAAGCTTCCAGAAGTTTGGGGATTGTCCGAATGATCGAGCTATCCCCCATTTTCCGGCTGCGCTTTTGCTCTACAGGGGAAAGCTCGTTGGGGATTTCGGCTATCTGGTTCATGGTCGTACCTAAAGATGCTGAGTAGAAGTGATTTTCACGGATGGCTAGTGGAACTAGGGGGCAATTCGCCCCGGTGCAGGTGCTCGACGTTTCGTTGTCTAGGCGTTGGGCACGTGGGCTGGCCAATTGCAGTCGAATGGGGTTTCTTCAAGCCGGCCGGCAGAAGGGCAGAACATGTCCCTCTGCGACTGTGTGTGGTTGACTGCGGCCGAAAGCCTGGGAAGGGTGTTTGCGAAGCGTGTAGCGCTTGTCCCGTCTATTGAGTTGGCCCCTGCAGCGGCACACAGCGCGATGCGCTTGGCGCTGTTCACTCGGCCTACATGCAGGTGGCAACATCTCCGGCGGGCCAAGGCGCCCCAAGAGTTGACGGTGGCCAGCTTCCAGTCAGTGCAACCCCCAACGAACAAGCCAACCGCCGGCGATAAGTACTCTCGAACATCATCCGGCTCCATGCCGTTTTGGACTGCGAGAAGTAGCTTCGTAGGAATCCCCTTCAGCCGTTCAAGCCAACGGAGGGAAAACTCTAGCGAAGGCATACCGCCGGCGACGATATCGGGCAGTACGATCCAGTCAGCACCCACGCCGAGCAGGTCAACGGCCTTCCCAAACGCAATTTCGTCAAACGGCTCGCCTTGGGTAAAGGCAGTCCATGCACCGTTATCCAGTGCATATCTAAAGCCCTCTGTGCGAAGCGCACCTTTGGCAGAGACGAGTAACCTCCAGCCTGCAGCGCGAAGCTCAGCAAGATTTCTCTTAGTCCCTGTTCTGCTGGCGTAAGAAACCATCGGCCCAGGTTGGTATGGAAGGCGCTCTTCTACGGACTCATCCATGTCAGCGCTTCCGTCCGTTCCGTAGTATTCGGCATAGGCCATGACGCTTTGTGCGTAGCCGTTGCGCTCTCCGCGCTGGTACGGAGCCATCCAGGCTGGTGTCTTATAGGACTCGAGGGCTTTCATGTTTGGGATCTGCAGTCAGGGTGTGGTAGGCGTTGACTCACACCTAGCTTCCCACTGATCCAAAAACTGCAACTGGTTCAGGTCTGTGAGAAAACACGTGCACTTAAGGGCGGGGAGGTAGAATTCCCGCTTGCCGTGTTCGTTCAGAAGCACAAAGGTCCTTCGTCTCAACGCCCAAAGGAAGCTGGCATGCGCCAGGAGAAAAAAGCTCGGTACAGCATCTACCCCTCTGCATTGAACAAGCTGGTGAAGCAGGCACGATCGAAAATGCCTGCAGCTATTGCTAAGCGCATGGGTGACCAAGACATCCTGAAAAGGTTGCTGGACGGTGGTGAGGCCGGGGTGGGAAGCAATACTTGGATGGTGTTGGCCGAGGAGCATTTCTGGGGCCTACAGGAGGCCGTTACACTGTTTCCGTCACATGATCTCCTCGGGAACCTTCGGACTGCCCATTTCAGGATGGACTCGTCAGCCGGCTACGAATTGCCGTTTGAAAGCTTCATCCTAGCCTTGCCGCTGGGCTTCGAAATTGGCGGAGTGGCGTTGCCAAGTCTTCTGGTTACCTGGCTTACCGACCAGGTAAGGCATGAGCATGTTTATGCCGAGCTTTGCCGGTACGCGGGGTGCGGCAGTAGAGCCTATTCAGGGCAGAAACCTGAAGAACGGTGGTTGTCGATCACCTATCGAGCGGATGAGAGTTCCTATTCTAGAACCCTCCTATGCGAGCACGATTTGCCGAGCCTCTTGAGCAGCCGAAGCCTTGATGATTTCAAGCGAGAGGTGGGCAAGTACTCCGGTGGCATTTCTCTCTCTGATACAGAAGCGGCAATCCAATACCAGGCACTGAAATTAGTCGGTGCAATTGGGGTGTACAACCTGGCCACAGATGGTGACAAGCTTGCACCTGGTTTCCCGGAAGGCTCTACTCCGAAGATTGAAGGGAAGGGGGCAGATCAAAGGCTGACAAGCTACCACCTCCAAAATGCTATTCCCGTGGTGGTGGCGGATCGGGAGGTTGCAGACTCGTACTACCGCGGCTGGTTTTTCAGACAGCTTCGAGCAGCGCGGTACTACAAGGGCGAGTATTCCCGTAGAGCTGTAGGGTCCCGATACACGCTAGTCGGCCCAGCAGTGGTGGGGCAGAGGAGCACTCCGCACGTGCTTGAGTGAGAGTGGTGTGAGGGTGTAGGAAAGACCTTCGCGCGGATGTATCATCGAGCGATCCTGCCCCGTCCTGTTATCGACGGATCTAATTTTGGGCGCAGTTTGCACTGCAACCAAGATGGTAGCTGGACCATAAGCCAGCAATCTCAACCCTAGGGAATCAAGCCCTGGGAAGGGCTCTCCAGGATTCTGGAGGCCTTTTCTCTAGTCTGCTCCCGCGCTGCTCCAGTTAGACAATGTCTTAGGGGGCTATCGCCAACCCCTGTCTTTGCGAAAGGACAGGATAAGTTCTTGAGTTGTTGCTCAAGATGTCAACCGCCTGCCGGGCATATCCCCCCGGTAGGGTGGATGTGCCTGCAAGTTCTACTTGGAGGTACAAATCATGTCTCATCAATCCGATGCTCTCTTCTGCGGTTTCGAAACCTTGGCTGCTGCTGCATCTCACCGAGCCCAGTTTGGAGGCTGGATTTTCCATGCCTTCGAGGGCCGTGCGATCTGGTTCAATCCTCGGTTTACTCCGTCGTCGATTATCGTCCACCACGCAACTGCCGGCTTGTCTGGCAAGTTGGTGTGATCATGGAAGTTGAAATCGTCACGCAGCTTCCTCAGGAGGATTGTGGGCTTCAGCACTCGATAGTCCGCTTTCATAACGGCAACATTGACTCTAAGCGAAAGGACAAATCCCGGTTCTTCCGTCGTGAGCCGCTTATCATCCGAAATCCAGAAAATGGTGCTCGGGTTTTGCGCTATGCGATGGGAAACCCAGGGACGTTGTCCATCGTGAAGAAAGGCATCGCTGTCGACTACGATGCAGTGGACGTTCTCGGCGTTCGCTTCAATCGGGAGGTAAAGCTGGAGGTTCGAAGGGCCTCCAGTTTTGAAATCTACCGTTGGTTCTGGCAGCACCCTGATATGGGAATCCGGCTATCCATCCGCCTGGGTGTGATGGGAGGTGTTCTAGGGGTGATGGGGTTCCTAGTAGGCATTATGGGAGTTGCACCCTTGCTGCTGGGTTAAACCGCCTGCAGGTAGAACTGAAAAGCCCGGCTTCGGCCGGGCTTTTTTAATGGTGTGCCCGCGTTAGGCTTTAGTTTTACTACCACCCCTGAGCAATGCAGGGTCGAATGCGTCTTCTGGTACATCTACTCCCCACCACTCCCTGACTTTTTCTCTGAAAAGTTCCCAGTCGGCAAGGCTGGGCATGCCATGAGTGCATAGCCGGCACTGTGGGGATCCCTCCATCATCTCGGTGATCGTGTTGTGCAGGTCAACCCCCATCCGCCCAAACCGCCCAACCGTAGATCCGTCGCTGCAGTGGATCCAAACGGCAGAGTTGTTGTCGGCGATCTGCAGTGAGTAAGAGACTCGTTCTTCATGCCCCATTACACGTGGTCCTGTTCTAGCGCAGCCCGTGTATCACGGCCTGCGTGTCTGTCTTTCCGTTTCCTTCCCAGGTTCAACGGCGCCTTTCTTTTTTAGCTTCTCGTCGAGGGCTATTTCCCTTTCAGCGATATCGGCCAGCAGCTGGTCCAGTTTTGTGCGGGTGTCCTTCGAGAGCCGCTTGTAGCCAGGATCCTGGGTGATGGATTTAGCGGCCTCATAAAGGCTGCTAGCCTGGCGCTTAACCAGCTTTTGCAGAGCCGCACCGGGTAGATAACTACTGGTGACGCGGCTTTTACCGGAGGCCTTGGCGGATGTGAGCCCCTGCCTGAGAATTTCTACAGCTTTCCCGCGGTGTTTGCGCATCATCTCGACTGCAAAGGTGGCCGCCACTTCGCCGTTTTGCACCATGGTGATAATCGACAGCGGGGCGGAAACCAACTCCAGCAACATGTTCACATAGGCTTCGCCAAAGGCAAGTCGCTCAGCGATCTGTGCTTCCTTCCAGCCATAGCTAAACAGGCGCTTGCAGACTAGCGCCGTCTCGTAAGTAGTCAGTGGCTTCCCAGTGTTGTTGGTCACTAGGCCGGCGACCAGGTCCTGAAGAGAAGTGCCTTTTGAGGGGAGCGCGATGCAGGGGATCTGTTTGATCTCTGCACCTTCTTCAATTGCAATTTTGACGGCGGCCAGGCGGCAGTGACCGTCGGTGACAACCAAGCGGCTTTCGCCGCCTTCTTCCAGGACTATGACCTCAAGTGGTTTAGAGGCCTTGAAGCCCTCGGCCTTCATCTTGTTTGCGAGGTCGCGGATATGCTCCTGGAGAGCCTTGTCCTTGATTCGGACATTAAGGCCTTCTAGAACATGGAGCTTCTCGATGTCCTCTGTGCTGATCATCCAGAGGTCGCGAGACTTGACTCCCTCCATGGCACTCTTGATGCCTCCGAGCAAAAGATCGAAATTGAACTCTGCAGGGGGGATGGCGGACTGCTTGAGGATCACTTCCTGGTTGCTCATCGTGAGTCTCCATCAGGAAATCGTGTAGGTAGGCTTCTAGCCTGCGAGGGATGCCCTTCGGACGTCTACAGAAAAGCGGAATGACGAGGCTATTCCGCAGCCTGGTATGGCGACCAGAGCAGACGAGGCTAACCGAGCTGCGCGCTGATCTCAATGATGCAGCGCGCCGCTGGTAGTGTCAGTTATCAGGGGATGGTGTCGCCGGAGAGTGTGCTTCCTGGTCAGGGAGCAAGCATTGATCTACTTGACGTGGGTCTGCTTTGTAAAGAGAACCAAAATCTCGTCGCCTAGGGCTAGCCCTGGAAGACCATTCATGCGGGTGGAGCTTTCCACCAGAGTTACCGGGGCCTCGATTCGCTCAATGCCGTCGCAGCTAATAACTCCGACAGAGGCATAGTGCCGTTTCGACTTGGCGTCCCACGTCAGAGGAAAGCCTACAGCGCATTTGCCCTTAATGAGCTCTGCACTTACAGATGCCTGGACCTGTTCAAAGATGCTTTGGGTTGATGTGGCGGGAAGGAACTCGCCGATCAGCGTGTCCCCGATGTGGTTCACCTTCACCGTGAGTACGACCCCCGGAAGTATCGTTACATCAGGTTTGTTCGGGTGATCGCAGCCGGCAAGCATTGCAGTCGATAGTAGTAGCGTGGAAAGGGTTTTGAATTTCAATCTTTGATCCTCTATTGCGGGCTAGCGTGCCAGGAAGGCATGGGGAAGTTCGCCCAGTGGGTCGGCTGGTAGTCATCATCGATGAGTAATTCACTGCAAGCCCAAGTGCCTTTCTCGCTCAGGTATAGCGAGTCGTTACAGCTCCCCCAGAACCATTCGCCTCCATCCTCACCGCGGCCGCCAAGCCAAGGCTCTCTACCTGGCTCGAAAAGCCAAACTGGCTGCCCCACTGCAGGCAGGCGCTCGTCAACAGGGATTCGAATCATTTGCTCGCTTGGGAGCTGTAGATCAGGAGTTGATGTGGTCATGTCTCTCGCCTGGCTACCGGCACCGTTTTCGGCGGTTCTTGGCTTTTTCACCCTTCGACCGGATTGCAGGCTGAAAGGGATCCTTCTTTCGCTTTTCGTTTTGGGTAACGAAGGAGTTTCTTAGCTCAATGATGCTTTGGAAGACCATCGACGTCAGGCCTCGAGTTGATATGGGTTGGCTGCTTGGGGCTTCAGAAATCAATTGAATGGCTCTGGAGCCCGTTCTCTAACGGGAAGGCGCAAGGGACGTCCAGCGTCGCGAGTCTGATCGGAGGACGGACAAACACGCGAAGGCGTGGCGTCAGGGTTTGCAGACTTAGTCCAGCGACATCGATTCTGGATTCATCGTCAGGCATGAAGGGGGAATCCTGCAGCAAGGAGATCATGACGTCGTACTTTCGGGCCCGAAGCATGAAAAATCTCAGGGCATGCACTTGAGACTCCGACAGGGAATCGGTCTCTTTCCCGTCGAGCTTTTGCAGGACCTGCCGCGGGTAGAAATTTCGCTTTTTCATGTAGCTTTTCCGTCTTGCCGTAGCGCCCTTGCGATCTCTCGGAACATCTCACGGCGAGCGCCATGCTCTAGCCCCGAAAGAGCGTTGACGATCTCTTTGAAATCACTTTCTGGAGACGTGGTGCCTGAATCGCCCCGGGTTTCGT
>NZ_JAEILC010000128.1:0-9636 GCF_016307435.1 Pseudomonas sp. S4_EA_1b
CATGTATAATGCCGCCCGTCTGCAAAGAGAGCGGTAAAAACCTCACAACTATTTGATCCAGCTCTCTAAAATCGGTCGCCAAAGCCGTTATTGTGCATCTCTCTTTAACGGCCGCTGCACCGCCGACTTGAACCGTAAAGGCCCGCGATCTTTTGACCAGCCCTCTTCTTGAAGCCGTAGCGCTTGCCTGTGAACGCGACCTGCGCCTGCTGTTCGAGCACCTCGAACTGCGGCTGGCGGCCGGCGACATGGTGCAGGTCAGTGGCCCCAACGGCAGTGGCAAGACCAGCCTGCTGCGCCTGTTGGCCGGGTTGATGCAACCCACGGCCGGTGAAGTGCGCCTCAACGGCAAGCCTCTTAACGAGCAGCGCGGCGAATTGGCGCGCAATCTGATCTGGATCGGCCATGCCGCCGGTATCAAAGATGTGCTCACTCCCGAAGAAAACCTCAGCTGGCTCACCGCCCTGCATCACCCCGCGTCCCGCGAGGCGATCTGGCAGGCGCTGGCCGCTGTCGGCCTTAAAGGCTTTGAAGACGTGCCTTGCCACACCTTGTCCGCCGGCCAGCAGCGCCGTGTCGCTTTGGCCCGCCTGTATTTGCCGGGCGCGCCGCTGTGGGTTCTCGATGAACCCTTCACTGCCCTGGATAAGCAAGGCGTGGCCCAATTGGAAGAACACCTGGCCCGGCATTGCGAGCAGGGCGGTCTGGTGCTGCTCACCACGCACCACAGTTTGACGCGGGTGCCCGCCGGTTACCGTGAGTTGGACCTGGGGCGGTGGTCGCTATGAGTGTGTTCGCCTTGCTGGTCGCCCGCGAAGCGCGCTTGCTGTGCCGCCGCCCAGCTGAATTGGCCAACCCGCTGGTGTTCTTTGCCATCGTGATTGCGCTGTTCCCGTTGGCGGTCGGTCCCGAGACTAAACTGTTGCAAACCTTGTCGCCGGGACTGGTGTGGGTAGCGGCGCTTTTGTCCGTCCTGCTCTCGCTGGACGGGCTGTTTCGCAGTGATTTCGAGGACGGTTCTCTGGAACAGTGGGTCCTTTCGTCGCACCCCCTGCCACTTCTGGTGTTGGCCAAGGTACTGGCACACTGGGCTTTTTCCGGCTTGGCGCTAGTCTTGCTCTCGCCGCTGCTGGCGATGATGCTGGGTTTGCCCGTCGAATGCCTGCCGATCCTGCTGCTGAGCCTGTTGCTCGGTACGCCGGTCCTCAGCCTGCTGGGGGCGGTGGGCGCGGCGCTGACAGTAGGTTTGAAGCGCGGCGGGCTGTTGCTGGCGCTATTGATCCTGCCGTTGTACATCCCGGTATTGATCCTCGGCAGCGGTGCCTTGCAAGCCGCGCTCATGGGCATGCCGGCAACCGGTTACCTGCTGTGGCTTGGCAGCCTGACCGCCCTGGCGGTAACCCTGACACCTTTTGCGATAGCCGCCGGCCTGAAGATCAGCGTCGGCGAATAATGAGGTCTGGCCGGGCGTTATGCCTTCGCCAGTAAAGACCCTAAGCTGCTTGCCACGACAAGCGGTAACCGTGACGGAAACAGCAATGAACTGGACCTGGTTTCACAAGCTCGGCTCGCCCAAATGGTTTTATGGCATCAGCGGTAAATTGCTGCCGTGGTTGAGCCTCTTCGCCGCAGCGTTGATCGGCATCGGCCTGGTCTGGGGCCTGGCCTTCGCGCCGCCGGACTACCAGCAAGGCAATAGCTTCCGGATCATCTATATCCACGTGCCCACCGCGCTGCTGGCCCAGTCCTGCTACGTGATGCTGGCGGTGTGCGGCATTGTCGGGCTGGTGTGGAAGATGAAACTGGCCGACGTGGCCCTACAATGCGCCGCGCCCATCGGCGCGTGGATGACCGCCGTGGCGCTGGTCACCGGCGCCATCTGGGGCAAACCCACCTGGGGCTCGTGGTGGGTGTGGGATGCACGACTGACGTCTATGTTGATCCTGCTGTTTCTGTACTTCGGTCTGATTGCGCTGGGCAATGCGATCAGCAATCGTGACAGCGCCGCCAAGGCCTGCGCGGTACTGGCCATTGTCGGTGTGATCAATATTCCGATCATCAAGTACTCGGTGGAGTGGTGGAACACCCTGCACCAGGGCGCCACCTTCACCCTCACGGAAAAACCGGCGATGCCCGTGGAAATGTGGGCGCCGCTGCTGTTGATGGTGCTGGGGTTCTATTGTTTCTTCGGCGCGGTGCTGCTGATGCGCATGCGCCTTGAAGTGCTCAAGCGCGAGGCCCGCGCCAGTTGGGTCAAGGCCGAAGTGCAAAGCTGCCTGGGGGCGCGGGGATGAGTTTCAGTTCTTTCGGCGATTTTCTCGCCATGGGCCATCACGGCCTGTATGTCTGGACGGCCTATGGCATCTGCCTGGCGGTGCTGGCCCTCAACGTCGTCGCGCCGATCCTGGCGCGCAAGCGTTACCTGCAACAAGAGGCGCGTCGTCTGCGCCGGGAGACCGATAAGTGAATCCGCTGCGTAGAAAGCGTCTGTTGATCATCCTTGCCATCCTGGTGGGCGTCGGCATTGCCGTGGGCCTGGCCTTGAGCGCCTTGCAGCAGAACATCAACCTGTTTTACACGCCGACCCAGATCGCCAATGGCGAAGCGCCGCTGGACACACGCATCCGTGCCGGCGGAATGGTGGAGAAAGGCTCGCTGAAGCGTTCCGGCGATTCCCTGGACGTCACCTTCGTGGTCACCGACTTCAACAAGGCCGTGACCATCACCTACCGCGGTATCCTCCCGGACCTGTTCCGCGAAGGCCAGGGCATCGTCGCCCTGGGCAAACTCAACGCCGACGGCGTGGTAGTGGCCGATGAAGTGCTGGCCAAGCACGACGAAAAGTACATGCCGCCGGAAGTCACCAAAGCCTTGAAAGACAGCGGCCAGTCCGCCCCAGCACCCGCGAAGGAGGGCTAAGCCATGACGTCCGCACTGTTTATTCCCGAGCTGGGCCAGTTGGCGATGATCCTCGCGCTGTGCCTGGCGATTGTTCAGGCCGTGGTGCCGTTGCTCGGTGCCTGGCGCGGTGATCGACTGTGGATGAGCCTGGCGCAGCCGGCTGCCTGGGGGCAGTTTGCGTTCCTGCTGTTCGCCTTCGGTTGCCTGACGTACGCCTTTATGACCGACGATTTTTCCGTCGCCTATGTCGCCAATAACTCCAACAGCGCACTGCCTTGGTACTACAAGTTCAGCGCCGTGTGGGGCGCCCACGAAGGTTCATTGCTGCTGTGGGCGCTGATCCTCGGCGCCTGGACCTTCGCGGTGTCGGTGTTTTCCCGCCAGTTACCGCAAATCATGCTGGCCCGCGTGCTGGCCGTGATGGGCATGATCAGCATCGGCTTCCTGCTGTTCCTGATCATCACCTCCAACCCGTTCAGCCGTATCCTGCCGCAGGTTCCGGCCGACGGTCGTGACCTCAACCCGTTGTTGCAGGACATCGGCCTGATCGTGCACCCACCGATGCTCTACATGGGCTACGTGGGGTTCTCCGTGGCCTTCGCCTTTGCCATCGCCGCCTTGCTCGGCGGGCGGTTGGATGCGGCGTGGGCACGCTGGTCGCGGCCGTGGACCATCGTCGCTTGGGCTTTCCTCGGCATTGGCATCACCCTTGGTTCGTGGTGGGCCTACTACGAACTTGGCTGGGGCGGCTGGTGGTTCTGGGACCCGGTGGAAAACGCCTCGTTCATGCCATGGCTGGTGGGCACCGCGCTGATTCACTCCCTGGCGGTCACCGAAAAACGCGGCGTGTTCAAGAGCTGGACCGTGCTGCTGGCCATCGCGGCCTTTTCCCTCAGCCTGCTGGGCACCTTCCTTGTGCGTTCGGGCGTACTGACTTCGGTGCACGCGTTTGCCTCCGACCCGGCGCGCGGCATCTTCATCCTGATATTCCTGCTGTTCGTGGTCGGTGGTTCGCTGACCCTGTTCGCCCTGCGCGCGCCGGTGGTCAAGAGCCAGGTGGGCTTCAACCTGTGGTCGCGGGAAACCCTGCTGCTGGGCAATAACCTGGTGCTGGTGGTGGCCGCGTCGATGATCCTGCTCGGCACGTTGTACCCGCTGGTGCTGGATGCGTTGAGCGGCGCCAAGCTGTCCGTGGGCCCACCGTATTTCAACGCCTTGTTTATTCCGTTGATGGGCTTGTTGATGGTGGTGATGGCGGTCGGCGTACTGGTGCGCTGGAAAGACACCCCGGTGAAATGGTTGCTCGGCATGTTGATGCCGGTGTTGCTGGGCAGCGTGGCCCTCGCCGTGATCGCGGGCATCGCCTACGGCGACTTCAACTGGGCGGTGCTGGCCACGTTCCTGCTGGCAGCCTGGGTGCTGCTGGCCGGCGTGCGCGACATCGTCGACAAAACCCGCCACAAAGGCCTGATCAAAGGGTTGCCGACGTTGACCCGCAGCTACTGGGGCATGCAGATCGCGCACCTGGGCATTGCCGTGTGCGCCCTCGGCGTAGTGCTTTCCAGCCAGAACAGCGCCGAGCGCGACTTGCGCCTGGCACCGGGCGAGTCCATGGACCTGGCCGGTTACCACTTTATTTTCGAAGGCGCCAAGCACTTCGAAGGGCCGAACTTCACGTCAGACAAAGGCACCGTGCGCGTCGTCCGAAACGGCAAGGAAATCGCCGTGCTGCACCCGGAAAAACGCCTCTACACCGTGCAGAGTTCGATGATGACCGAGGCCGGTATCGACGCCGGTTTCACCCGCGACCTCTACGTGGCCCTGGGTGAGCCGCTGGGCGAGGGGGCGTGGGCGGTGCGCGTGCACGTCAAGCCGTTCGTGCGCTGGATCTGGTTCGGCGGCCTGCTCACCGGTTTCGGTGGTTTGCTGGCAGCACTGGACCGGCGCTATCGAGTCAAGGTCAAAAGCCGCGTGCGTGAAGCGCTCGGCCTGCAAGGAGCGGCGGTATGAAGCGTTGGTTAATGGTGTTGCCGCTGGCGGCGTTTCTGGTGGTGGCGGTCTTCCTGTATCGCGGCTTGTACCTGGACCCGGCCGAACTGCCCTCGGCGATGATCGGCAAGCCGTTCCCGGAATTTTCCCTGTCTACCGTGCAGGGCGATAAAACCCTGACCCGTGCCGACCTGCTGGGTAAGCCGGCGCTGGTCAACGTGTGGGGCACCTGGTGCATCTCATGCCGCGTGGAACATCCGGTGCTGAACAAACTGGCCGAGCGCGGCGTGGTGATCTACGGCATCAACTATAAGGACGACAACGCGGCGGCGCTTAAATGGCTGGCCGAGTTCCATAACCCATACCAATTGGACATCCGCGACGAAGACGGCAATCTCGGCCTGAACCTGGGCGTCTACGGCGCCCCGGAAACCTTCTTCATCGATGCCAAGGGCGTGATCCGCGACAAGTACGTCGGGGTGATCGACGAAGTGGTATGGCGCGAGCAATTGGCCGCCAAGTACCAGGCGCTGGTTGATGAGGCCAAGCCATGAAGCGCTTGTTAGCCGCTGCCGTACTGGCACTGGGCTTGGCCGGCGTGGCCCACGCCGCCATCGACACCTATGAGTTCGCCAATGACGCCGAGCGCGAGCGCTTTCGCGACCTGACCAAAGAACTGCGCTGCCCTAAATGCCAGAACCAGGACATTGCCGACTCCAACGCGCCCATCGCCGCTGACCTGCGCAAAGAGATCTTCCGCATGTTGGGGGAGGGCAAGGACAACCAGCAGATCATCGACTTCATGGTCGACCGCTACGGTGACTTTGTGCGTTACAAACCGGCGCTGACCGGCAAGACCGCGTTGCTCTGGTTTGGCCCCGCCGCGCTGTTGCTGACCGGTGTGGTGGTAATGGCTGTGATCGTCCGCCGTCGCCGCGCCGCGCCCACCGATGGCTCCGACGCGCTATCCCCTCAAGAGCGCCAACGTCTCGACCACTTGCTGGACAAAACCTCTGATGATTGATTTCTGGCTCGCAGCAGGCTTGCTGCTTTTGGTTGCCCTGAGTTTTCTGTTGATCCCTGTGTTACGTGGCCGCCGTGCCCAGCGCGAGGAGGATCGCACCGCACTGAATGTGGCGCTCTACCAAGAGCGCGTGGCCGAACTGCAAACCCAGCAGGCCGAAGGCGTGCTCGACGCCGCGCAACTTGACACCGGCCGCGCCGAAGCCGCCCGCGAATTGCTGGCCGACACCGAAGGTGTGGAAGCCCCCCGCGAATCGCGTCTGGGTAAACCGCTGCCGTTGCTGGCCGCGTTTCTGGTGCCGGTGCTGGGCCTGGGCTTGTACCTGCACTTTGGTGCCAGCGACAAGGTGGAACTGACCCGCGAATTCTCCCAGCCGCCAGTGTCCCTGCAAGACATGACCCAGCGTTTGGAACGCGCCGCCGCCGCCCAGCCGGATTCCGCCGAAGGCCTGTACTTCCTCGGTCGCGCCTACATGGCCCAGGATCGCTCCGCCGATGCGGCCAAGGTCTTCGAGCGCGCCGTGGCCCTGGCCGGTCGCCAGCCGGAACTGCTCGGCCAGTGGGCCCAGGCCCAGTATTTTGCCGACAACAAACAATGGTCGCCGAAGATCCAGGCATTGACGGACGAGGCGTTGAAGCTCGACCCGAAAGAAGTCACCAGCCTCGGCTTGCTCGGCATCGCCGCGTTTGAAGGCGAGCGCTATCAGGACGCTATCGACTACTGGGGGCGTCTACTCGCGCAACTGCCGCCGGAAGACAATTCCCGCGTCGCGCTGCAAGGCGGCATCGACCGCGCCACGCAAAAACTCAAGGAAAGTGGCGGCACCGTCGCCCAGGCGCCTAAGGCGGCAACCTTGAAAGTGCGCGTGGATGTGTCCGCTGACGTAAAGGCCAAGGCCCTGCCAGGCGACAGCGTGTTTATCTTCGCCCGTGCCGTGAGTGGCCCGCCGGCGCCGTTGGCGGCCAAGCGCGTCACCGTGGCCGAGTTGCCGATCACCGTCGAACTGGGTGATGCCGACGCGATGATGCCGCAGTTGAAACTGTCCAACTTCCCCGAAGTCCAACTGGTTGCGCGCATATCCCGGGCTGGTCAACCGACCGCCGGCGAGTGGATCGGCCGCAGCCAACCCCTGGCCAGCTCCACCACTGCGTTGCAGCAGCTGACCATCGACAGTCCGGACAAGTAATTCGAGGAAACGCCATGACCGCATTCGCACGTATCACCTTGCTCAGCCTGGTATTGGGCCTGAGCGCTTGTGCGGTCCACCGGCCACCGCCTGCGCCGACCGGCCCGACCATCCCGCCGTCGGGCCCATCGACCCAGCCCAGCACCAAACCGTCCGGCCCGGTAACCCCGCCGCCAAAGCCGCTGCCAACCAAGTCCCCGACCTTCGCCCCACCACCGGGCGCCGCCAGCCACTGGGACGGCAAGATGCAGGTGTATGTGCTGGACGAACAACCCGATACCTTCTACCGCCAGCGCACCTACTACCGCTGGAGCAACGGCTGGAGCCGCTCCATCAGCCCCAACGGGCCATGGGAGGAGACGGACGTGCACGGCGTGCCGCCGGGATTGAGTAAGCAATACGCGCAGTGACAAAAGGCGACCTTCGCAGACTGTGTGAAAACGCACTGATGGTGGTTCCAAGCAAACGCCCCGACTTGCTCGGGGCGTTTGCTTTTGTGCAGACAGCAAGCGGAAAAAGGCCAACGCCATTTCGGCTCTTGTACCCTCAAGCTGTCGCAGCAGGAGGCGAGCATTGCCAAACAACCGCTGCTCAAGGTTGCCGAGCGGATGCGCAACGATGGATCTCCGAGCGGTCATCATTGCTGGATGCGCCAGCATTCGCTCTCCTTGGATGTCGGCCATAACGAAAAATGCTCCGTACCTTTCGATACGGAGCATTTCTTTGAGCGCCGCGCAGATTGTTAATTGTTCACACCGTATGTTCGGGTTGCCTTTTTCATCCTGAAACCCATTCCTCGAAACATGGAGAGCATGTGCGGGAGGGGCGCTGCGAAGATTCAACTTGCCCAACCACTAGAGGTTTTCTCAGCCATCAAGTCACAGGATATTCCCGCTCCAGTGTTTCATTCACCGACAGCTACGCGCTCTCAGCCATCTGCACTAACGCCAGCACCCGCTTGCGACTTGCGCCATCTAGGCTCTCGGCACAATCGTAGGCACAGGCGGTCGCGGATTCCAGCATCTCGCTGGGGTTGTTCAATGCCGCTTCGGTGCTGAGGCCGAGGTGGAGGGTGAAGATCATATTCGGCGTGGATTGTGGAATCACGTTCGAAGCGGATGGCGGGGGGGATTGGGGGTGACCTTTTTCATGCAGTACATCTCCATTCAGTTGGAGCTTACCGCGTCAGCGACCATGCAGAAGAGTGGCGAGCAGTATTCAGGTTGGTCGACCAGGGAATGGAAGTCCCGCCGGGCGTGAGCCCTCCCAAGCACAGCTCGCCATTACACGAAAATGATAATGCCGCGTTCGCGGCACTATGCGCCATTCTAATCCAGGCAACCAAGCCTGATCGCTGATGAGCTGCGATTGCTAAGGGCTAACGATGCCTCATAGCAACTGTAAGCCAACAAGTTTGTAAGAAAAGTCGTGAGAGTTTGACTTGGTTTTTAAAGTGGTTTATCGATATTTGGTCTGACAGACCATTCCTATACATGGGGTAGTGGAAATCACTTGAGTACCTATCTGTTTGGCTAGCTATTTTTTCTGTGAGTAATCAGTTAGCTTCAAGATATTCAAATGTCTTGGGGTTTCAGATGAATCTGCTAGATATCGGTAATACTCCGTTTGTCGAGTTGGCGACTATTTCTCTGAACGGGAATAGAGTTTTTTCCAAATGTGAGTTTCTAAATCCTTCAGGAAGCCATAAAGATAGAACGTACTTGAATATTGTTAGCGAGTTGGAGCGAAGCGGTGAAATTGAACCGGGTATGATCCTTGTAGACTGCTCCACGGGGAATGGCGGTGCGGCACTTGCTTGGATAGGTAGAGCTAAAGGTTACGGTGTAAAAATATTTATGCCTGAGGGGATGACTGAAGAAAGAAAAACGCAAATTCGCTCGTTTGGGGCGCAAATAATTGAAACTCCAAAAGAAGAGTTTTTGTCCGGAGCGGTCGCAAGAGCTAAAAGTTATCGCGCTACAAATCTCTCAAGTGGTATCTACTTTCTCGATCAGTCCGAGAATATCTTAAATAGGGAGGCTTGGAATATCTGTGGAAAGGAAATAGTGGCAGCGCTGAAGGGGCTTGATGTGGTGCCTGATTTTTTCGTATGTTCTATAGGGACTGGAGGCACATTCTCCGGTATTGCTGAAATATTAAAGCGCGAATACAAGAATATAAAAACTGTTGGGATTGAGGTTGACAGTTCAGCGCCTTTGTATGCAAAAAGAAATGATCTGGTTTTTAAACACTGCTCTCATAATCTCATGGGGCTTGGAGCTGGAGTTCTATCGGCGAATACTGTGTCCGCGCTTATTGATGAAATAAGAGTGGTTGATGGTCCTGCCTCTTGGGCTCGAATGAAGAGGTTTATAGCAGAAGAACGACTTGCAGTCGGTCCGACTTGCGGAGCGAATATACTTATTTGTGAAGAAATCGCTGCTGCATTTAGTAATAAGAATATTGTTACTTTGTTTTTTGATAGCTCTTGGAAATACAAAAGTCGATGGGATGGGAACTATCCGGAATACAGCGA
>NZ_JAEILC010000129.1:0-26691 GCF_016307435.1 Pseudomonas sp. S4_EA_1b
GGAGGCAAGCCCCCTCCCACATTTCAAGTTTGGATGAGGGGCGCGCGGTGCCAATCTATTTCGGACGCTGACATCGGCCGGCCAAACCAATACCCTTGGCCCAGATCACAGCCCTGCTCCAACAGGAACCGCGCCTGCTCCACCTGTTCGATACCCTCGGCCTGCACCTGCATGCCCATGCTTTTGGCCAGGGCGATGACCACGCGCACGATCGCCATGTCGTCTTCATCCCATGGCAACCCAGCGACAAACCCCTGATCGATCTTGAGCTTCTGCACGGGCAGGCGCTTGAGGCGCAGCAGGGAGGAATAGCCGGTGCCAAAGTCGTCGATCGCCAGGCGCAAACCCAATTCGCGCAGGCGATGCAGCTGTTCCAGGGCCGCCTCGGGGTCGTCCATCACCGCGCTTTCGGTGACTTCCAGTTCCAGGAATGCCGGGTCCAAACCGGTGTCATGCAGCACCTGGGCGACTTGCTCGTACAGCTCGCGCCGGGCGAACAGGCGGCTGGACACGTTGACGGCGACAAAGCTCAGCCTTAGGCCGTCGGCCAGCCATTGGCACATCTGGCGGCAGGCTTGGTCCATGACCCAGGCGTCGATCTCTGCGATCAGGCCAGTGCGTTCGGCAATCGGGATAAATTCGATGGGCGGCACCAGGCCGCGCTCCGGGTGCTGCCAACGGACCAACGCTTCCAAGCCCACCAGGCGGCTGCCCGTCAGGTCGTGCACTGGCTGGTAATACACGCGCAGTTCCTGCTGTTCGAGGGCGCGACGCAGCTCGCTGGCCACCTCCACGCGGTTCTGTGCATGGGCCGTGAGTTCCTCGGTGTACAGCGCGTAGCTTTCGCGACCGACGCCCTTGGCTTTGAACAGTGCGGAATCGGCGTTGCGCAACAATTGTTCGGCGCTGAGGGCGTCGTTGGGGAACAAACTGATACCGATGCTGGCACTGACAAACAACTGATGGCCGTCAAAGATGAACGGTTGCTTCATCACATCGAGCATGCGCTGAGCCAATGCCGCGGCCTGCACCACCTGTGGACAACTTTCCGCCAGCACCGCGAATTCATCCCCGCCCAGCCGCGCTAGGGTCACGCCGGGGCCGAACAGGCTCTGCAGCCGCTCGGCGACCAGTTTGAGCAATTGATCGCCGACGTTATGGCCGAGGCTGTCATTGATGATTTTGAAGTGATCCAGGTCGAGCAACAGCAAAGCACAACCGCGTTTGTGGATTTGCGCCGAGGCCAGCGCCTGTTCGGTGCGGTCGGTGAATAGCAGACGATTGGGCAGATCGGTCAGGGGGTCGTGGTGCGCCAAGTGAGCCAGCTCGTGCTCGGAGTTCTTGATGGCGCTGATATCGGAAAACACCGCGACGTAATGGCTGATGTGGCCATGATCATCGTGAATCACCCGGATGGTTTGCCATTGCGGGTAGATTTCGCCGCTTTTGCGCCGATTCCAGATTTCACCGCTCCATTCGCCCGTGCGCTCCAAGGCCTGGAACATCTGTTGGTAAAAAAGCGACGAATGGCGCCCGGACTTGAACAAACTCGGCTGCTGGCCCATCACGTCGTCGCGCCGGTATCCGGTGATCTCCATAAACGCACGATTGACGTGCACGATCAGGCCCTGGGCATCGGTGACCAGCACGCCTTCACGAGTGCAATCGAACACGGCGGCGGCCTGGCGCAGGCGCTCGCGGTGCTCCTTGGTCGGCTGCAACAGCAGGTGAGCCCGGGCGAAGTGCGCGCATATCAGGGAGATCACCAGCGCTGTAATGGCCACCCACACGTAGCCGCGCACCTGCATCCATTGACTCATGTCGTTGGGGTTATCGAAGAACTCGATCAATACACGCTGCGTGAGCCCGATCCATAAGACGGAAACCAGCAGATATACCAGCCCCGCGCGCAGGGCACCTCGGTATGAAAGCAGCATAGGTTCAGTAATCCTTACCCAAAAAACAGAATCGCCCCACGAAGCTGCGGATTATAGAATAAGAAACATCCAGTAAGTCTTATCTGAAAGGGCGGCTGGTTTTCTCTGTAGGCTTAGTGATAATGCGTGAGCTGTTCTTTTCTTTATCTGAGGGCCATACAGCCTATGTGGTACAACGGTTTTCTTGACTTGTCGGCCTGGCAACTGGTGGCAGTCACTCTGTTGATGACCCACGTGACCATCATTGCGGTCACCGTCTATCTGCACCGCTATTCCGCCCATCGCTCCCTGGAGCTCAATGCCGGGCTTAAACACTTCTTCCGCTTCTGGCTGTGGCTGACCACGGCGCAGAACACCCGCGAGTGGACCGCCATCCACCGCAAACACCACGCCAAATGCGAAACCGTCGACGACCCCCACAGCCCGGTGATCAAGGGCCTGTCTACCGTCCTGCGCAAGGGTGCCGAACTCTACCGCGCCGAGGCGGAGAACCCCGAGACCCTGCGTATCTACGGCAAGAACTGCCCGGACGACTGGCTCGAACGCAACCTCTACACCCCCTACCCACTGCTGGGCGTGGCGATCATGGGCGTGATCGATCTGCTGCTGTTCGGCACCATCGGCATCACTATCTGGGCGATCCAGATGATGTGGATCCCGTTCTGGGCCGCCGGCGTGATCAACGGCCTGGGCCATGCGGTGGGCTATCGCAACTTCGAATGCCGCGACGCGGCCACCAACCTGGTGCCGTGGGGCATCATCGTCGGCGGTGAAGAACTGCACAACAATCACCACACCTACCCGAACTCCGCCAAGTTGTCGGTGAAGAAATGGGAGTTCGACCTGGGTTGGGCGTGGATCAAGGTGTTCAGCTTCCTGCGCCTGGCCAAAGTGCAGCGCGTGGCGCCGATTGCCCATCGCGTGGAGGGCAAGGGCCATTTGGACATGGACACCGCCATGGCGATCCTCAACAACCGCTTCCAGATCATGGCCCAGTACCGCAAGTTGGTGATTGGCCCGCTGGTCAAACAGGAACTGGAAAAAGTCGATCACTCGGTGCGGCACCAATTCCATCGGGCCAAGCGCTTGCTGTCGCGGGAAACCAGCCTGCTGGATGATCGCCACCACTTGCGCATCCAAAGCATGCTGGAGCACAGCCAGGCGTTGAAGGTGATCTACGAGAAACGTCTGGCGCTGCAACAGATCTGGGTCAAGACCAGCGCCAATGGTCACGACATGCTGGCGGCCATCAAGGAATGGGTACACGAAGCCGAAGCCAGTGGCATCCAATCCCTGCGGGATTTTGCCCACCAGTTGAAAACCTACTCGCTGCGCCCTGCCGCCGTGTGACCCTGCCGTGGGGGGGGGGGGCCGCCCNNGGGGGGGGGGGCGGGCGCCCCCCCCCCCGCGACCTGTTTTTGGCGTCATTTACCGGGCGCCGCCAATCGATACCGTTGACGGAACTTCACCGCAATTCGCCTCTCTCAAAGAACACTTCGCCATCATGGTGGCCCCTTGTTGTGACCGCTGCTTCGCCTTGCGGCGCGCCCAGAGAGAGTTGTGCCGATGGTTCAAGAAAAGCCTCATTTACCTGACCCGCCCACTGCCGAACAACCGCTTCCGGCTGCGGCTTCGACCCTGCTGGCGTTGGTGCATGCTCAGGGTGAAGTCGAGCGGCTGAGCGAACGCGAACAACTGCTCAGCTCGCTGCTGGTGAGTGTGAATGCCGTGCTCTGGGCCATGGAGTGGGAGACGCGCCGCGTGTTGTACGTCAGCCCGGCCTACGAACGCGTCTTCGGCCGCCCTGCCAGCCTGCTGTTGGCCGATCATCGCGAATGGCGCAACAGCATTCACCCCGAAGACCTCGATTACGCCGAACAAAGCCTGGCCCGCGTGCTGGAACAGGGCGCGGTGGAAAACCGCGAATACCGCATCATCACCGCCGAAGGCAAGATTCGCTGGCTGAGCGACAAGTGCTACATCAACCAGCAGGTCGAGCCTGGCGAGCCGGTGATCGTGGTGGGCATAGCCGAGGACATCACCGAAAAGAAGCAACTGGAGCTGGAGTTGCACCGCCTGGCCACCACTGACGTGCTGACCCAGAGCAGCAATCGCCGGCACTTCTTCGAGTGCGCCAACCAAGCCTTCGACACCGCCAGCGTACAGGGTGCGCCGCTGGCCTTTCTGTTGCTGGACATCGACGACTTCAAGGACATCAACGACACCTATGGCCACCTGGAAGGTGACCAAGTACTACGGCGTATCGCCGAAAGTGGCCGAGGGGTGCTGCGCCGTGGCGACCTGTTCGGGCGTATTGGCGGCGAGGAGTTTGCCGCCGTGCTACCTGGCTGCGCGCCGGAGATGGCGCTGCAGGTGGCAGAACGTCTGGGTAAAGAGATTCAAGCGCTGAACTTCAGCTACGAAGGCCAGGCATTTGGCGTAACCGTCAGCCAGGGCCTGGCCAACCTCAGCGAAGAAGACTCAACCCTGGACAACCTGTTCGCCCGTGCCGATGCCGCCATGTACGAAGCCAAACGCCAGGGCAAGAACCGCATCATCGTCGCCACCGTCGACTTTTAGCCCACCGGCCTTTTGCGAATCCGCGTCAACTCCGACAAGCCGATCTTGAGCAAACGTGCCGTCTTGCCGTCGGCCAACGCTTCCAAGCCTTCGTGCTCAGTCAACCGCGCCATTTGCGCGGCCAGGTTCACCGCCAGCGCATCACGGGCATACACCCCGCCCTCCAGTGAATAGCTCGCCGCAATCAGCTGACGCAGTTCCAGCGGCAAGCGCCAGCGCGCGCGCAGCGACGAGCCGAAGGCGGCGCCAAAAGTGTCGAGGGACTCGCCAATCACTTTGTCGTCCAGCTCCCCACCGCCCCGGCGCCAGTCTTCCAGGCTGCGCAACAGCGCCAGGTCCCCCAGCTGATGCAGGATGCCGGCGCTGTAGCAGCGCTCGCGATCCAGATCAAGCAAGTGCGCAAGCAGCAGCGCGTAATCCGCCGTGTCTTGGGACAACTGCCAATAGCGCTCGGCGTACGCCGCCAGCACCGGATCGCCGAGTACCACGTTGTGCTTGAGCGCCAGGCCCAGGATCAGGTTCATGCTTTGCCCCGGCGCCAGTGTGTGCAACGCCGCGTGCAGAGTCTGCACCGGTGCGCCGTGATGGCCGGCGCTGTTGGCGGCGGCGATAAGCACGGCGGTGATTTGCGGGTCCGTGCGCACCTGTTCTTCCAGGCGTTTGAGGTCCAGGCCCTCGGAGCCGAGGCTGTGCTGCACGGCCGCTTGCACATCGACCCGCAGCGGTGCGCCATCGGACGCTTCGCGACGCTGCTCCAGAAACCCCGGCAACGTCATGCCCGGCGCCAGCGCCGGTACTTCGCAATACACACTTTCGCCGTCGTTAAGCAGCAAGTCCTGCAGACGCTGGGTCAGCGCCTGCATGTTCAGCGGTTTGGTCAGGTATGCCGTGGGTGCCAGGGGCAAGGCTTCGCGCACGCTGGCACTGTCATTGCGACTGCTCAGCAAAATAAATGGCAGAGGCGGCGTACGGCGCTGCTGACGCACCGCGCGCAGCAGATCCAAGCCGTCGATGACCGGCAACTCCCAGTCGGCCAGGATCAGATCGTAGGGCTTGTCGCGCAGCAGGGTCGCAGCCTGCTGCCCGTCGGCGCACACATCAAGCCGGGCGTCACAACGCACCGCAAGCAGGACCTGCTTGAGCAGGTCTTGCGACCAAGGGTCCGCCTCGGCAATCAACACACGGGGTACAGCCGGTAAATCAACCGCAGTCATCCGTCACGCTCCATCGGCAATGCCTGAACCATAGTCAACGCGGCGTGCGCCGTACAATCTACGGGCACAAAAAAACCGCCGAAGCGGTTTTTTTGTCAGCGGTCGTTATCAGAGTTCAGAGAAGCACTCTTCCATGATCGCCAAGCCTTTGTCCAACTGCTCGTCCGGCGAGGTCAGCGGCACCAGTACGCGCAAGACGTTACCGTAAGTGCCGCAAGACAGCAGGATCAGACCCTTTTCACGGGCCTTGGCCACTACCGCAGCCACGGCGGCAGCGTTCGGCTTGTGGCTGTCGCCGTCTTCGAACAACTCCACCGCGATCATCGCGCCCAAGGCACGTACTTCGCCGATCACCGGGTACTTGGCCTGGATGGCTTTAAGGCCAGTCACCAGGCGTTCGCCGACGGCTTTGCAGCGGTCCAGCAGGTGCTCTTCTTCAAACACTTCCATTACCGCCAGTGCCGCAGCGCAGGCGATCGGGCTACCGGCGTAGGTGCCGCCCAGGCCGCCTGGGGCGATGGCGTCCATGTACTCGGCCTTGCCGCACACACCGGCCAGCGGGAAGCCGCCAGCGATGGACTTGGCGAAGGTGGTCAGGTCGGCGGCCACGCCCATCTGTTCCATGGCGAAGAAGGTACCAGTACGGCCAGCACCGGTTTGCACTTCGTCGGCGATCAACAGGATGCCGTGCTTGTCGCACAGTTCGCGCAGACGCTTCATAAAGGCCTTTGGCGCGACGTAGAAACCGCCCTCGCCCTGCACCGGCTCGATGATGATCGCGGCGATGTCGCGCGGTTCGGCATCGTTCTTGAAGATGCGTTCGATGCTGGCGATCGAATCGTCGATGCTCACGCCATGCAGTTCGTTCGGGTACAGCGCGCGGAAGATACCGCCGGGCATCAGGCCCATGCCGGCCGAGTAAGGCACGACTTTACCGGTCAGGCCCAGGGTCATCATGGTGCGGCCGTGGTAAGCGCCGGTGAAGGCGATCACACCGGCACGGCCAGTGGCGGCGCGGGCGATTTTCACGGCGTTTTCAACGGCTTCGGAACCGGTGGTGACCAGCAGGGTTTTCTTGGCGAAATCACCAGGGACCTTGGCGTTGATTTTTTCGCACAGCTCCACGTAAGGCTCGTAGGCCAGGACCTGGAAGCAGGTGTGGGTCAGCTTGTTCAGCTGTTCGGTCACGGCGGCGATGATTTTTGGGTGCACGTGGCCGGTGTTCAGCACGGCGATGCCGCCGGCGAAGTCGATGAACTCGCGACCTTCAACGTCGGTCACGGTGGCGTTCTTCGCCGATTCGGCGAAGATCGGGTGGATCTGGCCAACACCGCGCGGTACAGCGGCTTCGCGGCGTTTCATCAGGGATGCGTTGGTCTTGCTCATAAAGTCCTCATTCGCCACTCATCGGGTGGCGTGGTCCAAGGAATACGTGGCGGGGAGGCAACTACGGCAGCATGCGATGATCGACTGCCACAGCTTTCCCGGCCACTACGAATAACGATGTGACACACGCAAAGGGTCAGCGCTCTCGTGCCCTCTGCGTTTACTGCAATCTCTTACGGGGCTTAGATGCCCAGGCAGAGGTATTTGATTTCCAGGTAATCCTCGATACCGTACTTGGACCCTTCACGGCCCAGGCCCGAGGCCTTGATGCCGCCGAACGGCGCCACTTCGTTGGAGATCAACCCGGTGTTGACGCCGACCATGCCGTATTCCAGGGCTTCGGCCACGCGGAACACACGGCCCAGGTCGCGAGCATAGAAGTAGGAAGCCAGGCCGAATTCGGTGTCGTTGGACATGGCGATCACTTCGGCTTCGTCTTTGAAGCGGAACAGCGGCGCCAGCGGGCCGAAGGTTTCTTCCTTGGCCACGGCAGCGTCTTTAGGCACATCGACCAAGATGGTCGGCTCGAAGAAGTTGCCTTCAATCACCTTACCGCCGCTGAGCAGCTTGGCGCCCTTCTTCACCGCATCGGCGATGTGCTCCTGCACCTTGGCCACGGCTTTTTCGTCGATCAGCGGGCCAGTGGTGGTGCCTTCTTCCAGACCGTTGCCGATCTTGAGCTTGGCCACCGCCACCTTGAGTTTTTCCGCGAACGCGTCGTACACCGAATCCTGGATGTAGAGGCGGTTGGCGCAGACGCAGGTCTGGCCGTTGTTGCGGTACTTGGAGATGATCGCGCCTTCGACGGCCTTATCCAGGTCGGCGTCGTCGAACACGATAAACGGCGCGTTGCCGCCCAGTTCCAGGGACACTTTCTTGATGTCCTTGGCGCATTCGGCCATCAACTGGCGACCGATTTCGGTCGAGCCGGTGAAGGACAATTTGCGCACGATCGGGTTGCTGGTCAGCTCGCCGCCGATGTCGCCGGCGCTGCCGGTGACCACGCTCAACACGCCTTTCGGGATGCCGGCACGGTGCGCCAGTTCCACCAGGGCCAGGGCCGAAAATGGGGTTTGCGAGGCCGGTTTGATGACCATGGTGCAACCGGCGGCCAAGGCTGGGCCGGCTTTGCGAGTGATCATCGCGGCCGGGAAGTTCCACGGGGTGATCGCAGCGGTCACGCCGATCGGCTGCTTGATCACGATCAGGCGCTTGTCAGGCTGGTGGCCGGGGATCACGTCACCGTAGATGCGTTTGGCTTCTTCAGCGAACCACTCGATAAAGGACGCGGCGTAGACGATTTCGCCCTTGGCTTCGGCCAGCGGCTTGCCTTGTTCGAGGGTCATCAGGCGACCGAGGTCTTCCTGGTTTTCGATCAGCAGTTCGAACCAACGACGCAGCTTGTTGGCGCGCTCCTTGGCGGTCAGTGCGCGCCAGGCTGGCAGCGCCTTGTCGGCGGCTTCGATGGCGCGGCGGGTTTCTGCGGCGCCCATCTTTGGCACGGTGCCGAGAATCTCACCGGTGGCCGGGTTGTTGACCTTGATGGTCTGGCCGTTGTCCGCATCGACCCAAGCGCCATCGATAAAGGCTTGCTGGCGGAACAACTGGGCATCTTTAAGCTGCATGTCGGGTTTCCTTAACAGCACCGCGCGCACGCGGAGCGAATTAGAGTTGTTGAAAGGCGCCTTGTGGGCTGCCGTCAGGGAAATCAGCCCCTGCGCGCGAGTGAAGCGAAAAAGCGCACGGGAGACAGAGCGTTTGAAATCTCAAACGAATCCTAGGATCAATGGGGGTGCAGGGCAATAGGATGTTCGAAAAAAAGAACGAAAACGGCGAATTCGCTGACGTTATCTGACCAGCGTAGGCGCTGCCGAAGTCTTGGCCATGCCAGTACTGCGCACGTACCGCGCCGGCGACGCGCCCAGGGTCTTTCGGAACATGCTGATAAAAGAGCTCACCGACTCATAACCCAGCACTTCGGCAGTGCGTTGGACGGTCTCTCCTTCCGCCAGGCTCTGCAATGCCACGATCAACTGCCATTGCCGGCGCCACTGGCCAAAGGTCAGGCCGGTTTCGCTTTTGACCAGCCGAGCCAGCGAGCGCTCGCTCATGGCCACCTGCCGCGCCCAATCGGCGATGGTCGAGCGGTTGGAAGGGTCCTGCGCCAGGGCCTTGGCGATGGTGCGCAAGGGGGAAGCGGCAGGAAGGGGCAGGTACAACTGCTCGCAGCGTGCCATTTCCAGCTGTTCGAGCAATACGCTGGTCAACCGAGCCGTGGGAGAGTCCGCCGGGTACGCCTGGTCCTGAGCGCTGAGATGAAAGATCAGTTCGAGAATCACCGGTGACAACGCCAATGTGCAGCATTGATCGGGCAGCGCCGCCGCCTCAGGTTCAACCAGCAGAAAGCACACTTGCCCATTCGCCGTGACCCGGTTGCTGTGGGACACACCGGCCGGAATCCACACACCGAACCCCGGTGGCACCATCCACACCCCATTCTCCACCGTACAAACGATACCGCCGCGACAGGCCACGACCAGTTGGCCTTTGCGGTGCTCATGCACGGGAAACTCCCTGGCGTGCTGCTGCGTGGTCAGCATCAGCGCCACGGCGGGCTGACCGAGGTCGTCCAGTTCGAATTGCTCCAGCGGCGGGTGCTGAACGTCCTGCATTGGCATCTCTCACATTGACCGGATTTGATTATTAATTGGCAGTGTAGTCGATATCGGCAAATCCGGTTGTTGCGTAGCATTCTCATCTAGTAGCGCTCGTTCCCTGCGAGCCCATCGATTTACGGTGATGACGATGCTGAGTGAACTGTCAGTTGCGAACCTCTACATCCCTCCGTTGTTGGCCTATCTGATCGCCTCGGCCCTCGCTTACCAAGCGTTGAAACATTTAGTCGACGGCCCCTTGGAGTGGACATGGCATCCCAGCCTGTCGCGCTTTTTTGTGCTGCTGATCATTTTGGCCACGCTGTTTCTGACGGTTTGAGTGAGGCCGCCTATGTCTGTCGTCAAATGCCTTAAAGCCTCCGCGACCCTGGCCTTGGGCCTTGTTGCCCTCGCCCTGTGCATGCAGCTGTGGCGTGCCTATGTGTTGGCGCCCTGGACCCGCGATGGGCGGGTCAGCGCTCAAGTTATCCGCATAGCCCCAGAGGTGTCCGGCCAGGTCGAACACCTGGCGGTGGCTGATAATCAATGGGTGTCCAAAGGCGATCTGCTCTACCGCATCGACCAGCGCGACTATTTGCTGGCCCAGCGCCAACGGGCGGCAGAGCTGGCCGAAGCGCAAAGTGTGTTTGAGCAACGCAACGAACAATTCAAACGTCGCACTCGCCTCGGGGACGCCATTGCCCGCGAGGAAATCGACAACGCCGCTCGCGCCCTGAACGTCGCCAAAGCTCGCCTCGATGCCGCGCAGGGCCAATTGGCCAGAGCGCGGCTGGACCTGGAGCGCACAACCCTGCGTTCCCCCGTAGACGGCTATGTCACTCAACTGCGCTTACAGCCAGGCGATTACGCAGCCCACGGCGATACCAATCTGTTCGTGGTCGATGGCCATAGCTTTTGGGTCACTGGCTATTTCGAAGAGACCAAGCTCTCCAACATCCGCGAAGGCGCGCCCGCGGCCATCAAGCTGATGGGCTTCTCGCCACTGCTCAAGGGACACGTCGCCAGTATCGGACGCGGGATCGCCGATGGTAATGAACTGCGCAACGACAGCGGGTTACCTCAAGTCAGCCCGACGTTCAGCTGGATACGACTGGCCCAGCGCGTGCCTGTACGCATCGAGCTGGATAACGTTCCGACCGGGGTCGAACTGGCGGCGGGGATGACGGCGAGCGTTGAGATCGTCGATGCGCAGTCGCCGTCGCACTGGAGGTTCACCCACTGGCTGCAGGGTTTTATGTGATGGCCGAGTATGTCCGCCGCGCGCTCGCCTCATTACCTCTACCGTGGACGGCCGATACCTTCGCGTATGTGCTGCGCAGCATCATCGCCGCGACCCTTGCGCTCTGGCTGGGTTTTGAGTTGCAACTGGACTCGCCTTTTTCTGCGGCCTCCACCGTGCTCCTGCTGGTGCATCCGGTGCAAGGGGCGGTGGTCGGCAAGGGCTTCAACCGTATGGTTGGAACGCTTATCGGGGTGACTGCGGCCTTTATCCTGCTGGGCATGTTTGCCCAGCAGATGTTGCTGTTCATCTTCGGCGTCGGCCTGTGGCTCGGCTTATGTGTGGCGGCAATGACGCTGCTGCGGCATTACCAGGCAACTGCGGCGGTAGTCGCCGGCTACACCGTGTGCCTGGCGTTGGGCCCCGCCATTGTCGCCCCCGAGCAAGGCTTCGATCACATCGTGACCCGAGGCACCGCCGTGGTGGTCGGCGTGTTCAGCCTCAGCCTTATTGCCACGCTGGGCAGTCGTAAAACCATTGATCGCAAGCTGCTGAACGCGCTGGTCGACGTGTCTGCCCGCGCGGCGCACCAGTTGGCTGATCGGTTCACCAACGAGGAAGCACCCGAGCTGGCCGCGCAGCGCGCGCAGCTGTCGATGGACATCGGCAAAGTGGATGAGCTTCTCGGCATCGGCTGGGGTGAGTCCGTGCTTATCCGCACGCGTCTGCCCGTTATTCAAACCGGTCTCGCTCAATTGCAGTCGGCCGTTATGGATATACGCCTGGACGATCACGATGCCCCGGGGTGGTGGTTGAACCGGATCAGTAAGCCGCTTCAGCACCTGGGCGTGGCGTTGGCCGATCGTACCGTCGACTTCACTACGGCGGCGGATCGGGTGAAACAAGCAATGAACGCGCTTGAGAACGAGGAAACGGTTGGCGGCCTTTGCGCCGATTCTGCCCTCACAGCGTTAGGGGTGGAGCGCTTGCGCGAACAGCTTGCGGATCTGCATGCCGCCCTGCACAGCTTCTCCAGCCTTGAGCGCGACACCCAAGCGCGCCAAACGGTGAAGGGGTTTCATCGCAACTATCAGGACGCCGCCCGCAACGGTCTGCGCGCCTTGGGCGCCACCCTGGTCGCCGGTGCCGTGTGGTACCTGAGCGGCTGGAATCAAGGCCCCACCCTGTTGGCGGTGCTGGGGCCCTGCTGCACGTTATCGGCTGCGGCGCCCGACCCGGTTCAAGGCATCATCGGTTTTATCAAAGGGACCTTTTACGCCACGCTGGCCGCACTGGTGTGCAAATTTTTACTGATGCCGGCGATCAATGGCTTTCCACTGCTTGTAGTGATGCTGGCGTTGTTCTGGTCATTCGGCATTCACGCCACCACCCGACCTCGTCAAGCCCTCATCGGGATCGCCTACCTGATTGCGTTCAACACGCTGGTCAGCACTGGCGCGACCGCTCATTACGACTTCGCCGACTTCGTCAACCAAGCGCTCGCCTGGTTTGTCGCGATGGGCATCTGCCTTCTGGCGTTCAACATTGTTCCGAAAAAGCCCCAGCACACCGTGCAAGCACTCAAACGCTCGCTGCTACACGCAACGCGCCGGCTTCTGCATCGAGCAGACACGCTCAATCATCGCCGGTGGCAAGCGCAACAACAGCACCGCATCGTCGCCTTGAAAAGCCTGTTGGGCGCCCACCGTCAGGGGGATTACGAGGCTGGCTATCTATCGCTCCAACTCAGCCGCGAACTGGCACGACTCCAACACCACACACGTCGCCTGCCGCCCGGCTCGCCGATTGCCCGCTGCGCAGCCACGGCCAATAGAAGGCTGACCCGTTCGACTTACCACACCGCCATCGGTGCCGCACAAGCACGCAGAGCAGCCAAGTCCATGCAGCGGCTGGGCGCCGAGCAGTGGGCAGCGCGTTACCGAAACCTGGCCTGGCTGCTGGAGCGATACGAAAACGCAACGACGGCCATCACCTGAAGGTCGGCCGCTTTCGCGGTATTGCCGACTGCTTATTCCCACTCACGAAGGTACTTGCAGAATGAACACGTTAATCAAGTGGATCGCGCTCGCTTCAATCATCACCCTGCCAGTGTTTGCCCACGCCGAGGGCGGCGCGGACGCCTTGACGCGCTGGCATGAGCAGAACAGAACGACCCAGCCAAAAGCCCCCAAACCACCCCACGGCCACCCGCCACATCAGTCCACGGCTGCGCCAGAGTCCTGAACCCAGCCCCCATGGACCGGGCGGCGACATCAAGCGGGCAAGCCCTCAGCGACACCGCAGACGTAAGACCCTGCCCTGATTTGCCCCTTCACCGCCCTGCAACTGGACGCCCCCCGGCCAGATGAGTATCATGGCGCCCGCATTGCATCCGTAGCTCAGCTGGATAGAGTACTGCCCTCCGAAGGCAGGGGTCGTGGGTTCGAATCCCGCCGGGTGCACCAGATACAGATAAAAAAGCCCCAGGCCGAAAGACCTGGGGCTTTTTCATGTGTGTTGGTATCAAGCCACAACCATCACCCCTCCCCCCTTCAAACCCGCGCTGGCGACACAATGATCTTCACATTGTGTTCCTTGTTTTTAACCAGTTCCTCGAAACCCGCCCCCACGATCTGTTCCAGCTGAATGCGCCCCGTCACCAGCGGCGTGATATCCAGCCGCCCATCGGCGATGAACGCGATCACGTCGGCGAATTCGCCGTTATAGGCCAGCGCACCCAGTACCTGTTTCTCGGTGGCCACCAGCTCGAAGAAGTTGAATTCGCTGGGCTCTTCGAAGATGCCCACCAGGACGCATTTGCCGGCTTTGCGAATCAGGTCGATGGCGAGTTTGGCGGTGTGTTTGTTGCCGATGCATTCGAAGCTGACGTCCGCGCCGAGCCCGCCGGTGAGGCGGCGTACTTCGGCCAGGGCGTCGCATTGGTTGGGATCGAGTACGTGGGTCGCGCCCACTTCCTTGGCCTTGGCCTTGCGGGCTCCGGACATTTCCAGGGCGATCACTTGCGCTGCGCCTGCCGCCTTGGCGCACATGATGGTGCACAGGCCGATGGTGCCGGCGCCGACCACCACGACGTTTTGCCCCAGCAGGCTGCCGGCCTTTTTCACGGCGTGCATGCCGACCGCGAGGGGTTCGATCAGTGCACCGGCTTCGGCGGGAAAGTTGGCGGGCAGCTTATACAGCAGGTTGGCGGGTACGTTGACGAGTTCGGCGAAGGCGCCGTTGTTCATCAGCCCGGTGAACGCCAGGTTTTCACAGATGTTGTACAGGCCGTGGGTGCAGTAGTAGCAGGTGCCGCAATGTTGGCAGGCATCGGCCGCCACCGGTTCGCCGACGCTAAAGCCTTGCACGCCGGCGCCGAGTTCGACGATTTCGCCACAGAACTCGTGACCGAGGATGCACTGGCCCTTGATGCCGGTCAGTGGGTGCGGCGCATCGACCGGGATGAACACCGGCCCGGCCACGTACTCATGCAGATCGGAGCCGCAAATGCCGCACCATTGCACGCGGATCTGCACCCAGCCGGCGGGCGGCGCATCGGGCAGGGGAACATCTTCGACGCGGATATCGTGACGGCCGTGCCAGACAGCGGCACGCATGCTGCGTTGCGGGTTGATCGTTAGGGTCATGGCAAGGCTCCTTGAAACGGCAGTGAATGACAAACCCCGCGGGGGGTTGCGAGGGCCAGAGCAAGGCCGGTGCCAGCTGCGCGAAAATCCTCGCACAGGCGTTTTTTAGAGCGATCCGTGGCACAACCCGCGCTGGCCGCAATCACCGTCGAATGAGACGCCCTGAATCAGCCCTCTGAGAAAGCGCTGGGCGATTGAGACGCTCCGTCTCATGGCTGCGTGCCTGTATGACGTTTTGTCGGGCCATCTGTATCTAACGCGCCGCCTTCGGCCGCCCTACCATCGTGCGCATCCCGCCACCCGCGACCACGCGCCCACGGCTGGCATTACCTAGAGGAGTTACCCCATGCCCGAACTGTCGAGCCTGCTGGCGTTTGGTCTGATTTGCCTCGGGATGGTGCTGACGCCCGGCCCGAACATGATCTATCTGATCTCCCGCTCAATCTGCCAAGGGCGGATCGCGGGCTTGATTTCCCTGGGCGGCGTGGCGTTGGGCTTTATGGTTTATATGCTCTGCGCGGCGCTGGGTATTACCGCTCTGCTGATGGCGGTGCCGTTCGCGTATGACGCGCTCAAGCTCGGCGGCGCGTTGTATTTGCTGTACCTGGCCTGGCAAGCGGTGAAGCCCGGTGGGCGGTCGGCGTTTCAGTTGCGCGAGCTGCCTCAGGACGGGCCGCGCCGGCTGTTTATGATGGGCTTTGTCACCAACCTGCTGAACCCGAAAGTTGCGGTGATATACCTGTCGTTGCTGCCCCAATTCATCGTGCCCGATGGCCACGGCAGTGTGCTGGCGCAGTCCCTCGTGCTGGGGTTTACCCAGATCATGATCAGTGTGAGCGTTAACGCGTTGATTGCCCTGTCGGCGGGCTCCATCGCCTCGTTTCTGGCGGCCAAACCACTATGGCAGTTGGTACAGCGATGGTTGATGGGTACGGTGCTGGCAGGGCTGGCCGTGCGCATGGCGCTGGAAGGGCGGCGCTGAGGGTGCAGCATAAAAAAGCCCCAGGTTGAGAGACCTGGGGCTTTTTTCGTGAGCCTGGTTTCAGCGCGGCTGCAGCGCCTCCAATCGCGCTGGCAGATCTTCCTGGGGAAACCGCTGGTGCAGCGCCAGCAGTTTTTCATCCGCCGCTCGGGTTTGGCCTGCTGCGCGTAGGTTCACAATTTCCTGCAACCCCTCCTCCAGGCTCGGCAACCTCGGCGGCGCGCGCTTGCTCAAGGGTTTTGCCGCTGGCGCCTGGGCCAGCGAGCCGGTGATTTCGGCCTGAGCACTCTCGGCCTTGGGTGCGACAGCCATACGCGCCATCGGCGCAGGGGCGGGTGCCGGCGGTGGAGCTTGGTCGTGGAGCGCGGAGAAGGTCGCGGTGGACACTTCGGGCTGCGGCACCGGCGAGCGCATGACCACGCCGACCATGAGCGCAACGCCGGCGACGGTGGCGAACGCCATCTGCCAGCGTGGGCGTTGGCAGGCGTGCAGCCAACGTTGCCAAAGGCTCGGTTGCGGCGCCGGGGCTTCGCGGCGGGCGACGTTGAGGATGAAGGCATCGAGAGACGCGGGCGGCTCGCCGGTGCTGTGTTGACGAAAATGCTGGATCAAATCGTCGTCAGGGGTGTGTCGGGAGTCAGTCATACAGGTACCTCCTCGGCCAGCAGACGACGCAATTTCTGCTGGGCGTAGCGCAAGCGGCTTTTTACGGTTTCCAGCGGGGTCTGGGTGAGCGCGGCGATTTGCGGTACCTCAAGGTCACCATGCAGACGCAGCAGGAACACTTCACGCTGGTCTTCGGGCAAGTCTTGCAGGGCCGCGTCGAGGCGCGCCTGGTCGCGGCTCAGGCTCAATTGCTGCTCAGGGCCGGCGCTGTGGTCGGGCTGAGCGTGCAGGTGCTCGTCGTAGCTGTCGTGCAATGGGTTGTGGATGCCGTGCTTGCGCCAGTGGTCGATCAAGCGATTGCGGGCAATCTGAAACAACCACGTGCGAAAGCTCGCCCGGCCTTGTGGCTGACTGGCGCTGCGGATCAGGCTGAGCCAGGTCTCCTGATAAATTTCCTCGGCCAGTTCGGCCTTGTTGCTCAGGGACACGAGGAAACGATACAGACCTTGGCGATGCCGCGCGTACAAGACTTCGAACGCAGCGGCGTCACCGGTCCGGTAACGGGCCAGCAACGCTTCGTCGCTGGAGGGGTCATCTGGAACAGCCATGTAGGGGGCGAACTCCTTTTGTAAAGTTAACGCGGTTCAAATGTGGGAGGGCGCTTGCTCCCGATCGCGGTCTATCAGTAACAGCTATGTGGTGTTCGAGATCAGGGCTTGAGGCTTTGGGCCAACTCCACCAGTTGCACGAACTCGTTGCGCAGGCCGAACGGGTCGTCGCCCCGCGCCGAGCGGGCCAGTGCGGCGGTGTCTTTCAACGACATGCTGCCAGTGTAGCGGCCATCGCCCTTGAGTTGCTGGGCGAACGCGGCCACTGCCGCCGCAAAGCGCAAATCGTCGCTGGCCTGGGTGGTTTGGCCAGTGATTGGCCGTTCGATCAAGCGGCTATCGCCACCTGCGGCAGGCTTGTAGCGCACGCGCAGCATGGCCAGCTCCTCGGACTGCCCCTCGGCCACAGGCGCGCCGGCATAGCGCAGCGGCTCCAGCCAACCCTTCTGCCCCTTTGGCACAATTTCGTACAGCGCGGTAACGGTATGGCCGGCGCCGATCTCACCGGCGTCTACCTTGTCGTTATTGAAATCCTCACGCTTGAGGGCGCGGTTTTCGTAGCCGAGCAGGCGATATTCGCTGACCCGCGCCGGGTTGAATTCCACCTGCAATTTCACATCCCGCGCCACCACGGCGAGGGTCGAGCTGAGCTGGTCCACCAGCACTTTGCGTGCTTCGCGCAAGGTGTCGATATAGGCGTAGTTACCGTCGCCGGCGTCGGCCAATTGCTCCATCAGGTGCTCGTTGTAGTTGTCCACGCCAAAGCCCAGTGTGGTGAGGGACACGCCGCTCTTACGCTGCTGCGCCGCCATCTGCTTGAGGCTGTCGAAGTCACTGACGCCGACGTTGAAGTCGCCGTCGGTGGCCAGCAGGATGCGGTTGATGCCGTTGTCGATAAAGCCTTCGCGGGCCATCTGGTAAGCCAGCTCAATACCCGACGCCCCCGCCGTGGCACCACCGGCAGTGAGCTGGTCGATGGCGTTGCGGATCGCGGCCTTGTCGCGCCCGGACGTGGGCTTGAGCACCACACGGGAGTCGCCGGCGTAGACCACCAGCGACACGCGGTCCTGCTCGCGTAATTGATCCACCAATAATTTCAGGGTGCTTTGCACCAGCGGCAGGCCTTCGCGACGGTCCATGGAGCCGGACACATCCACCAGAAATACCAGGTTGGCCGGCGCCAGCTGCGCCACGGCGCGGTCGGACGCCTTGATGCCGATACGCAGTAATTGGGTGTGGGGGTTCCAGGGCGTAGGGGCGACTTCGGTGGTCACGCCGAAGGGTGAGCCATCGGTGGGCAGTGCGTAGTGGTAGGGGAAGTAATTGACCATTTCCTCCAGTCGTACGGCGCCTTCGGGCGGCAGGCTGCCTTGATTGAGGAAGCGTCGTACGTTGGCGTAGCTGCCGGTGTCGACATCGACACTGAAAGTCGACACCGGCGTTTCAGCCACGCGGTGCACCGGGTTATCCGGCAGGTTGGCGTATTGCTCACGGGGCTCGCTGCGGTAGTCCATCGTCCTCGATTCCTGCATCGCCAGGCGTGTAGACATCGGCGCGGGGATCGGCATGGGTTTGCTCAGGGCACCTTGCACAGTGTCGGCCTCAAGCCGGGAGATCGGGCCCGTGTCGGCCGGTGGCGCCACATCGTGGGAGGACGACGCCCCACACCCGGCCAGCGCCAGCGTCAGGGTAACGGCGAAGCCTTGGGCAGCAGGACGTAGCCAGAGCAGGGAGTGAGACATGGGCTGAACCTCGTGAATGAATGATCCGTTCACAAGGTCAGACGCAAGGTGCGGGGGATTCGGGTTAACACCGATTTAGAAAACATCTCAATCGGTGTGGGAAGGAGCTTGCTCCCGATGGCAGAGTGTCAGCCACTGCCTCTAGTGACTGATACATCGCCATCGGGGCATGGGTGTCTCCTTAAGGCTTTGGTGAGCAGGCTTGCCCTGCGCCGGGCTGCGGAGCAGCCCCAAAACCGCCCAACCGTTTTTGCCTGGCGCACCGCAGTGTCTGGAGAGAGGGCCGCTTCGCGCGCCAGCGCGGGGCAAGCCCGCTCACCACAATTGAAGTGTGTGCAGCTGACCTGTGGTGTTTCAGCGCCGGATTGTCAGTCCGTGCCGTACTTGGGATTACGCGGGCCGTACAGAATCCCCGCCCGTTGCCCCGGCGACAGCAAGCGTGCGCTGGTGATGCCGGCAATCGGGTGCGCGGCGTCGGTGGAGCTGTTGATCACCTGCTTGACCGCCGCGGTGATCAGCATGCCGACCAGGCCACCGCTGTTGTTGTTGCCTTCCTCGCTGGAGGCGCGCGCGGTGCCGGTCCACAGGGTGGTGCCGGTGCGCAGGTCCACCAGTTTGGCCGAGGCGGTCACCGCTGTATCGCTGGAGATCAGCATGTACTTGGTGCCGTACTCGGTGACGGTGATGTACAACGCCGCGTCCGCGCCGAAGATGTCATGCAGCTTGGTCGGCGGCACGGCCTGGATATCGTTGGCGGTGGTCAGGCCGTTCTGGCGGAAGGTTTCGTCCACCAGGGCAATCGGCAGCACGTAGTAGCCGGCTTCGGCCAGCGGGTACGTCACCTGCGACACCAGGCTGTAGGACGCCTGCACTTCCGGCGATTCATTGAGCGGCGGCAGCACCAGGATCGACTTGGGCCGCGCCTGTTTATACGCCGTGTAATCGATGGTCTTGGGTGCCGCGCAACCGCCGAGCAAGGCCAGGGCCAGCAGGGCGCCGGTGAGTTTTAACAGGCTCATTTAGTCGCGACTCCGGTCTTGGCGTTTTTCAGCAGAAAGTCCATGTAGGCGGCGGATTCGGGGAACAGCGCCTTCTCGGTGCGAAATTCCTGCACCATCTGGTCATCCTTGCCCATGCTCAGGTACAGCATGCCCAGGTGGGCGTGGTAACCCGGTGGCGCCTTGCGACCACTGGCGTTGATCTTCTGCAGATCACGCTCCAGCGCTTCGACCTGCGCTTCCTTGGGCTCGCCCTTGAAGTATTCGTAAACCTGCGGCTGGTAGCTTTCCCATTGATACAGGGGCTGGGGCGCCGTCTGGCACCCGGCGACCGTTGCGATTGCTGTCAGCATCAGCGCTAACTTAACTGCCTTGCTCATCCGTGTACTGCTCCTTGAGGTGCTGCTGATCAGTTGCGCGGGTTCCAGGCGCCGGCGTTGATGCCGTCGACCAGCCGATTGATCGCTTCGCGCATGGCTAGGTCCAGGACCTTGCCATTGAGGGTGGAGTCGTAGCTGGCGGTGCCGCCGAAGCCGACCACTTCACGGTTGGACAGCGCGTACTCACCGGCGCCCTGGGTGGAATACACCACTTCGGAGGTGTTGATGTTGACGATATTCAACGCGACTTTGGCGTAGGCCACTTGGGTCTTGCCACGGCCGAGGATGCCGAACAGCTGGCGGTCGCCGGTTTCTTTGCGGCCGAACTCGGTTACATCGCCGGTCACTACATAGTCCGCGCCCTTGAGCTTCTGCGCGGTGCCTTTGATCTTGGCCTCCTGGGAAATTTCGCCCATGTTGTCGCGGTCCAGCACGCTGAAGCGGTTGGTCTGCTGCAAGTGGGTGATCAGGATGGTCTTGGCCTGGCCGCCGAGGCGGTCGACGCCATCGGAGAAGATGCCGCGCATATAGCTGGAGCGGTTGTCGAATTTGCCCACGGCAATCGGCACACGCACGCCGGAATAGGCGACGTTGGCGCTGGCGACTTGTTCCACCGGCATCGCGCGGTTGCTTTCGGTGGCGCAACCGGCCACGGTCAGCAGCGCTGCGGCGGTGAGGCCGGACAGCAGGGTTTTGCAGAGTGTTTTCACGGAATGCTCCTGGGGTGATAAATCGGTAATGGCAACGTCAGCGAGACGGGATGTCGAGCAGATCATCAACGATGTGGCGACTCAGGACGCCGGTATAAAACCGCTCGACGCTTGAGTTGCCGGAGTTGGTGAGGATGCCGCCCATGGTCTTCCATTTTTGCGCCTCCCCCATCACACCGGCGGGTACGAGGTTCTCGCGGGTCTTGGCGAAGTGCAGGACTTCGCTACCCGCCTTCTTGACCTTGACCTGATAGCTGAAATCCACACTGGCCAGAATGGTGTTGTCATCGACGATCAACGTCGACAGGCCGCCTTTGGAGTCCGGGATATGGCGCGTGTAGACGATGCTGACATCCAACAGGTAATCGGCTTTGTCCTTGCTGGGAGCATAACGTTTGGCACTGAGCAACCGATCGACCAGGTCGACGCCCAGTTGCTGGCGCACTTTGTCATCGGGCAGGAAGCGTTCGTTCTTGCCCACCACCTCCACATCGAAGGTGTCGAGCCAATACGTGGCAGTTTTGGGAATGGTCACCGGCGCCGGCGAGATGTAGTAATCCGGCTTGGAGGCGCAGCCCGCCAGGAGGCAGACGGCGAGGAACACGGCAAATGCGCGCATGTCTGAATTCGTCCCTGAAAAGTATCGTGCTTTAAACGGTGGCGGCATTTTACGGAGTTGAGAGGGGTTCTCAAGGTGTTTCGTCGGGCTATGTGCGTTAATGCACACGCCTCAAGTTTTGCTTAAAGGCGTCGAGACACTGACTCGGCTTATTTACTTATAGGGAAATTGCGTGCTTAAAACCCTCCTTCGGGCTACGGCCCTGCTTGCCGCGCTGTCGATGACCGGCTGCGTGTCCTACACCGTCACAGGCCCTATCGCCACCCCGCTCCACCCGGTATCTGTCAGCAGCCCGCGCAGCGCGCAAATCGCCGATGTGACGGTGAGCGCCGCCGACGTCAACGAGGCCAACAAAGCGGCGATCAGCAGCTCCCTGACGGCCCAGATCACTCAGTACGTGCGCACCGCCGGTTACTTCAAGCAAGTCACCGAATACCCCGTGCGCCTGGGCGAGCAGGACGTCACGCTCAAATTCAACATGACGTCCCTCAAGGGCCATCGCGCACCGCACCCGGCCTACGTGCCTGGCGCGCTGCTGACCCTGACCATCTGGATCTGGGTCAACGGCCCGATCTACGTGGACAGCTTCGACGTGGCCGGCGACCTGGTGATCGTCGACCGCAACGGCAAGGAACTGGCCAAGGCCACAGACTCGATCAAGTTCGAACACAACGTCGGCTTGTACAGCGGCCAATATTGGGCGCCTTCGATGGGCGGCCAACAGCTGACCAAACTGGTCGGGCAACTGCTCGACACCGCCACCGCCAACCTGGCCAAACCGTAATTTCAAGGAGCACCGCGTGAAAGGATTGATCAAACACAGCCTGGTACTGGCCGCTGTCCTGCTGACCGGCTGCGTGTCTTACTCGCAACACGAATTGCCCGCCGTACAAACCTGGCCACCGACTGCCAACGCGCCGGCGCAAAAGCCCACGGCGTACGTGCACACCACGGCGCAGAACCACGTCAACGGCGGCCCGGGCAACGCCGCAGTCGGCGCTCCCGTGGTGCTGTGGGAAAAAGCCGTGGCCGATACGTATCGTGCGTCCAACCGGTTTTCCCGAGTGAGCACCGACAAGGTCGACTCAGATATCTACGTGGATGCCACGCTGCATAACAACGAAGAGTACAGCACGGTGTCGGCGTTCATCACCGGCTTCACGTTCTTTATCATCCCAAGCACGGCGAAGAACATCTTCACCCTGGAAACAGTGTTCAAGGACAAGGAAGGCAAGGAACTGGGCCGCGTCAAAAAAAGCGAATCGGTGCGCACCTGGATGCACCTGGTGCTGATCGTCGGCATCCCGTTCCAGGCGGACACGCGGGAAGTGGTCGAGGCGCTGACGCGCAGCACGCTGGATGAGGCGGTGCAGCGTAAGTTGCTGTAACGCGGACCAAAGGTGGGAGCGGGTTTGACCTGCTCACCACTGCAAGCCGCAAAATCATCAGGGCATGAGAAGAGGCTTGAAGCACAGTGATCTGACCCCGATGTTCATCGGACCGGCACTTCGCACGCACCGGACGGTTCCGGCAATGCAATCACCGCCATCAGTCCACTGCCGAGCGCACCGATCAAAAACGCAGCCATCAGAGGTAAGCCGTTGCTTATAAACCAGACAACCTCGCTGTCACGCATCACCAAATAGGTCAACAGCGCCAGCCATGCAAACGCAACCGTGCCACCGCTCAGCGCAATAGTTTTATAAGCGCTACGGCCCTTCCTGAATCTGCGCAGGGTCACGAACAACGCAAAACCCAGCGCTGGCAGCAGATAAATCAACTGCACCATTACTGGTGTGGAAATAAACACAGCCCACAGCTCCAGCCCGTGCACCTCGCCAAGTGTGCGTGGGTTAGCGAACAGCCGCGCCACCATTGCGACAAATATCACGGGGCCGGCTACCAAACCGACCGCAAAGGGCATAAACCAGAAAGCAAAAAACACTTTCAGATGAGGGTACTTCCCAGTGTTCATAGGTTGATCACTTGAACTTGGCATGGGTGATTTGCTGAGCGCGATTGCGAGTGTTCGCCGAGACTCTCCAAGCGTGCTACTCCAGTTTCAAGGGGTTTGTGTCTGTGTTGAATACGAACGGGCGCAAATTTGCTCCCAACCTTTCTCAATGGTACCGGTGTATTTACCGCACGATGCGTCCTTTAATTGAGCCTCCAGAAAGTCCTGCTGCGGCTCGACCCACAGCAGGCCGATCAAATAGGCCGCGCCCGTCGCCAGCACCAACAATGCCAAGGTCCGAACCAGCATGAATCGTAATGTGGCGACGACGGTACGAGGCCGTTCGAACACGTACGCGAACAGCAGCCCGATACCGCCCCACACAAAACCAGCCGCTGCCGTGCCCAACCCCGCTTGACGACGGTCGAGGTAGGACCAGACCAGCATGAAGGCAGTGGCGCTGACAAACATCACCAGCAAGCACAGCCACTGGCCAATCCGGCATCCTACGGTCGAAAAACGCGCGATTTTAAAGCTCATGGAAACGCCCTCAGGCAAACGTGAGAAGTCACGTTTTGTCGTCTTGTCTTATAGAGTCGGCAAAGGGGTATTGCCGTTCAAGGCTGGAATCTTTGAAAAAACGTCAGTCATAAAATCCATGAACACGATAGCCCGCGTGGGAAGCAGTCTATTGGCGACATAAACCATCTGCACGGGGACAGGGGGAACCGCATGGTCGGTGAGAATGAACTGTAATCTCCCACTTTTGAGCCCGCCCTCAAAGAGCCACGCGGGCCCATGCGCCACACCCAGGCCTGCAGCGACCGCCGCACTCACAGCGTCGGGGGAGTTAACCCTGAGCCTGCCGGCAATCGGAATGTCCGCGTCGCGGAATCGCCAGGTCGCACCGGACGACAGTAAGGTGTAGACGATGCAATCGTGGTCGCGTAGATCATCCGGGGTTTGCGGAACTCCGCGTTTAGCCAAGTAGTCCTTGCTGGCGACGAAGACCCGGTCGTACCACCCAAGAGGCCGGGCGCGCAAGGCGCTGTCCTCCAGCTGTCCTATACGAATGGCGAGTTCAGTGCCTTCATTGACTAGGTCTACGTATCGATCATTGAGTTGGAGATCCAGGACCAATTGAGGGTAGCGCTGCAAAAACGTCGGCACATGCGGCAGTACAAACGCATGCGCGAGCGCTGTCGGACAAGCTACGCGCAAGAGTCCCGATGGGTCGATGTTGTTCCTGAAGGACGATTCGGATTCATCCACCGCATCCAGAATGCGCCGGATGTCCGCATAGTAGCGTTCGCCCTCCGGCGTCAGGGATAGCTTGCGCGTAGACCGGTGGAGCAAACGCGTCTGCAAATGATCCTCCAGAGCCGCTATATAGCGGCTTACATTGGGCTGCCCCAGCCCTAGATCGCGCCCAGCCGCCGAAAAGCTCCCGGTTTCTACGGCACGCGCGAAGCATGTCATCAAAAGAAATCGGTCCACTTCTCCACCTCAACTCATGCCCTATTTGCATGAATCATATGCGAACAGGCGGTCTTATCCTATTCAGCGCATAAGCGCATATTTCTCCATATCGACCGCGGTGGTCGTCATTCACCGGAGAATTCAAATGTCACGCTTGCAAGGTAAACGTACGCTCATCACTGGCGGCACCAGCGGTATCGGCCTGGAAACGGCAAAACACTTCCTGGCCGAGGGTGCTCGCGTGATCATAACGGGTGTAAACCCCGACTCGATTGCAAAGGCTCAGGCCGAGTTGGGCCCGCAAGTGCCGGTGCTGCGCGCCGACTCCGCCAGCGTGGCAGCACAAAAGGAACTGGCACAAGCCATCAAGGAGCACTATGGCCAACTCGATGTTGCCTTTCTCAACGCCGGCGTATCCGTATGGCTGCCCATTGAGGAATGGACGGAAGATAGGTTCGACCGCTCTTTCGACATCAACGTCAAGGGGCCGTACTTCCTGATGCAGGCGCTGTTGCCGGTCTTCGCAAATCCCGCTTCCGTCGTGTTGACTACTTCCGTAAGCGCGCACGCGGGCGCAAATCGCTCGTCCGTGTATGCCGCAACGAAGGCCGCACTGCTGAACATGTCGAAAACGCTCTCGACCGAATTGCTCGGCCGTGGCATCCGTGTCAACGCAGTGAGCCCTGGCACCGTCGAGACTCCCCTTTATGACAAGCTTGGTGTTGCGCAAGCGTATCGCGAGCAACTTAACAAAGAGATCGCGGCAACCATTCCGCTTGGGCGCTTCGGTACCTCCGAAGAGGTGGCCAAAGCCGTGCTGTATCTGGCATCCGACGAGTCGCGTTGGACAGTCGGCTCCGAAATCGTTCTTGACGGCGGCCGCCTGCTGAATGGCTGAGTGCGAGAAAAATAGCAGAACTAGGGGTCAGACCACCTATATACAGTGGTGCACTAATTGTGGTCTGACCCTATTTTTCTCATTTCTGATAGATTGCGGATTGTACGGAGCCTCGGTGCCTTTTATCAGGTCGCCGCCAGTGAATAGGTTGAGGTCACGGCCCTGGACTCTTCCCAACAACTCTACTAAACCCTGTCAAAACAGCCCTACACCGACCATCTTGACCAAAAAAACAATCAAATCACCAAGCTTTTTAGTCGATCACCCGCACTGAGGAGCTCGCCGGCAGATAGCGGATTATAACTAATCACAATCAAAACCCCATCTTCGAACTCACGCACTTCTTCTACACAACCACTCACCGAATCAACAAGTTCACGAGGTCCCTTTCCAAAGGCCCGAAAACACAATTCCTTATCGAAATAATTCGCTGCATTTATACGAAAAACGCCATCCCTACCATTGACGTCTTTCTTTGTTGCTTCACAAGCTTCTACCACTAAAGGCCAATCGCTTCTCGTAACACTCCAATCATGCAAAGCCGAGCGATAGGAACCAAACGCCTTAATATATCTAGGAAAAACAACTTTCAACAAATCTGAATAGTCGACTTTTGAAGCAGTAAATTCAATAAATAGAGTATCATCAAACTGCGCATCATCTTCCAGATACTTCTGATCTCGCAGGGCATATGAAATACGACCTTTAACACCGACTGGAAGTAGCTTATCTAATGACACCGAGGTCACCAACTCGCTTCCAATAGGGGGAACTTTAAGGGAATCGTTCAAGCCCCATGGAACGCCCAGATCGCTTACAACTCTCAAAAAATTATTATGCCTATCTTCGATAGACTCTGAAAAATTAGGTCTATGTCGAAATTCAAGCTTATATTTAGTCATTAAGGTGCCACCCTTACAGAAATATTTCTGATATTTTGCTCAACAAGGATATCTGTTGTCCTATCAGCTGCTTTTTGATTGGGAAATTCAAAAACCGCCTTAACTCCCGGATTCTGCTTTAGCGCTGACGATACTCGCTGAACGCTCTGTATCTG
>NZ_JAEILC010000013.1:0-92550 GCF_016307435.1 Pseudomonas sp. S4_EA_1b
CAGTAGTGCCATGGTTGTAGATGCTCTTTTCTCGTTATTGTCATTACCATCCGCCCGAGGCCCCGCCGCCGCCGAAGCCACCGCCGCCGCCTCGGAAACCACCGCCCCCTCCGCCGCCGCCACCGCCGCGTCCGCTGCTGCTGAGGATCGCCAACAGGATCGCGCCCACCGGCAGGCCCAAGCGATTGCACAGCCACAACACGCCGATCAGCAACACGAACAGGCCAATGGAGAGCCGCGGATTATCCTTGGCAAAGTTGCCATCCGCCACATGGGCCGGCACCGCCAGCGGTTCACCGCCGACCACTTGGATCATCGCAGCCACACCGTCGCTGATGCCCTGGCTGTACTGGCCGGCCTTGAACTTGGGCGCGATCACTTGGTTGATGATCACCCAGGACTGCGCATCGGTCAGTACACCTTCCAGGCCGTAACCGACTTCGATGCGCAACTTGCGCTCATCGCGGGCGACGATCAACAGCGCGCCGTTGTCCTTTCCCTTCTGGCCGATGCCCCACTGGCGCCCCAATTGATAACCGAAGTCCTCGATCGGCACGCCTTGCAGGTCAGGTACGGTGACCACCACGATCTGATCGCCGCTCTTCTGCTCCAGCGCCTGCAACTGCTGGGTCAACTGCGCGCGCACCGCCGGGTCGATCATTTGGGCGTTATCCACCACCCGCCCGGTCAGCGCCGGGAAGGTCAACGCCGCCTGGGCCACGCCCACGCAGGCCAACAGCCACAGCGCCAGGCCTATCCTTAATAAACGCATCGACACCTCAGTGCAGCCTTATTTGAACTTCACTTGCGGCGCTTTATCGGCATCGGCACTGGTGGCTTCGAACGTGGCGCGGATCGGCAAATCGCTGTACATCACGCTGTGCCACAGGCGGCCCGGGAAGGTGCGGATCTCAGTGTTGTACGCCTGCACGGCCTGGATAAAGTCGCGGCGCGCCACGGCGATGCGGTTTTCGGTGCCTTCCAGTTGAGATTGCAGGGCCAGGAAGTTCTGGTTGGCTTTCAGATCCGGGTAGCGTTCGGAGACCACCATCAAGCGATTGAGGGCGCCGCTCAAACCGTCCTGGGCCTGCTGGAACTGCTTGAGTTTTTCCGGGTTGTCCAGGGTGCTGGCATCGACCTGGATCGACGTGGCCTTGGCCCGCGCTTCGATCACGGCGGTCAGGGTGTCCTGCTCATGGGCGGCATAGCCCTTGACCACTTCCACCAGGTTGGGGATCAGGTCGGCACGACGTTGGTACTGGTTCTGCACTTGGCCCCAGGCTGCTTTGGCCTGCTCGTCCAGGGTGGGAATGTTGTTGATGCCGCAACCGCTCAGCACCGTGCTGATCAATAGCAGAGCCGCGGCCTTGAGGCCCCAGCGGTTAACCTGTGCTGCTTGCATGGTGTATCTCCTGCCCAAACTGGATGGAATTGGATGACCTGCCCTATAAACCGCGCGCTTGGGGCATAATCCGCCACCACTGGTACGCATCGAGCCAATCAGCTACAAAGATGCCCAGCGCGAATAAGAGTTCAGAGTGTGCTGCATTTATCTGAACAACGCCCGAACAACAATAGACGCTCCCCACATTTTGGCCGATCAGCGCAAGCGCTGTGCAGTGAGCCGAAAAAGGATATTCATGAAAAAGCTGTGTTTGCTCGGCCTTGTTGCCACTCTGGCCAGTCACCCCGTATGGGCAGAAACAAAGCCTGCTGCGCTTAAGGACAAGGACGCTTTCGTCAGCGACCTGCTCAAGCAGATGACCCTGGATGAGAAGATCGGCCAGTTGCGCCTGATCAGCATCGGTCCCGAAATGCCCCGCGAGCTGATCCGCAAGGAAATCGCCGCCGGCCGCATCGGCGGCACGTTCAACTCCATCACCCGCCCGGAAAACCGTCCGATGCAGGACGCGGCCATGCGCAGCCGCCTGAAGATCCCGATGTTCTTCGCCTACGACGTGATCCACGGCCACCGCACCATTTTCCCAATCAGCCTGGCCCTGGCCTCCAGCTGGGACATGGATGCCATCGGCCGCTCCGGGCGCATCGCCGCCCAGGAAGCCGCGGCCGACAGCCTCGACATTACCTTCGCGCCGATGGTCGACATCTCCCGCGACCCGCGCTGGGGCCGCACCTCCGAAGGCTTCGGCGAAGACACTTACCTGGTCTCGCGCATCGCCGAAGTGATGGTCAAGGCGTTCCAGGGCACCAGCCCGGCCAATGCCGACAGCCTTATGGCCAGCGTCAAGCACTTCGCCTTGTACGGCGCGGTGGAAGGCGGTCGCGACTACAACGTGGTCGACATGAGCCCGGTCAAGATGTACCAGGATTACCTGCCGCCCTACCACGCGGCGATCAAGGCCGGTTCCGGCGGTGTGATGGTGGCGCTCAACTCGATCAACGGCGTGCCCGCCACCGCCAACACCTGGCTGATGAACGACCTGCTACGCAAGGACTGGGGCTTCAAGGGCCTGACCGTCAGCGACCACGGCGCGATCTTCGAGCTGATCAAGCACGGCGTAGCCAAGGACGGGCGTGAAGCCGCGAAGCTGGCGATCAAGGCCGGCATCGACATGAGCATGAACGACTCGCTGTACGGCAAGGAACTGCCGGGGCTGCTCAAGTCCGGCGAGATCGAACAGAGCGACATCGACAACGCCGTGCGCGAAGTGCTCGGCGCCAAGTACGACATGGGCCTGTTCAAGGACCCGTACCTGCGCATCGGCAAGGCCGAGGACGACCCGGTCGACACCTATGCCGACAGCCGCCTGCACCGCGCCGAAGCGCGCGACATCGCCCGGCGCAGCCTGGTGCTGTTGAAGAACCACAACGACACCCTGCCCCTGAAGAAATCCGCCACCATCGCCCTGGTCGGCCCACTGGCCAAGGCGCCTATCGACATGATGGGCAGTTGGGCCGCCGCCGGCCGCCCGGCGCAATCGGTGACTCTGCAGGACGGCATCAACGCCGTGATCGGTGAAAAAGGCAAAGTGATCTACGCCCGCGGCGCCAACATCACCAACGACAAAGCCGTAGTCGATTACCTCAATTTCCTTAACTTCGATGCGCCGGAAGTGGTGGATGACAAGCGCTCGCCCCAGGCCATGATCGACGAGGCGGTCCAAGCGGCCAAGCAGGCCGACGTGATCGTCGCCGCAGTGGGCGAGTCCCGTGGCATGTCCCACGAGTCGTCGAGCCGCACCGACCTGAACATCCCGCAAAGCCAGCGCGACCTGATCAAGGCGCTCAAGGCCACCGGCAAACCGCTGGTCCTGGTGCTGATGAACGGCCGCCCGCTGTCGATCCTGGAAGAGAACCAACAGGCCGATGCGATTCTGGAAACCTGGTTCGCCGGCACCGAAGGCGGTAATGCAATTGCGGATGTGCTGTTCGGCGACTACAACCCGTCGGGCAAACTGCCGATCACTTTCCCACGTTCGGTGGGGCAGATTCCGACCTACTACAACCACCTGACCATCGGCCGCCCCTTCACACCGGGCAAACCGGGCAACTACACCTCGCAGTACTTCGATGACACCACCGGGCCGCTGTTTCCGTTTGGTTATGGCCTGAGCTACACCACGTTCAGCCTGTCGGACATGGCCCTGTCGTCCACCACCCTGAACAAGACCGGCAAGCTCGACGCCAGCGTCACCGTGAAAAACACCGGCAAGGTCGACGGCGAAACCGTGGTGCAGCTGTATATCCAGGACGTGGCCGGCTCGATGATCCGCCCGATCAAGGAGTTGAAGAACTTCCAGAAAGTCATGCTCAAGGCCGGTGAAGAGCGCACGCTGCACTTCACCATCACCGAAGACGACTTGAAGTTCTACAACACACAGCTCAAGTACGCCGCTGAACCGGGCGAGTTCAATGTGCAGATCGGCCTGGACTCTCAGGATGTACAGCAACAGAGCTTCGAACTGCTCTAAGCCTGACCCGGTCAAAAAATGTGGGAGGAGCTTGCCCCCTCCCACATTTGATCTCAGTGTTCTTGCTAGCCTCGCCGGTCCAGCAAGTTCACCACCAACCGATCTATCCACCCCCAGACACGCTGCTTGACCCGCCGCCACAATGGCCGTGCCTTCCACGCCTCCAGGCTCACCGCCTGGCTCTGGGCAAAGTCCCGCTCAAAACTCGCCACCACCGCCTGGGTCAGCTCGGGGTCCAGTGCTTCCAGATTGGCTTCCAAGTTGAAGCGCAGGTTCCAGTGGTCGAAGTTGCACGAGCCGATACTTACCCAGTCGTCCACCAGCACCATCTTCAGGTGCAGGAAGCACGGCTGGTATTCAAAGATCTGTACGCCTGAACGCAGCAAACGCGGGTAATACCGGTGCCCGGCGTAGCGCACGGACGGGTGATCGGTGCGCGGCCCGGTGAGCAGCAAACGCACGTCCACGCCGCGCCCCGCCGCTCGGCGCAAGGCACGCCGCACGCCCCAGGTCGGCAGGAAATAGGGAGTGGCCAGCCAGATGCGCTGGTGGCTGTTGTTCAGCGCGCGGATCAACGATTGCAGAATATCGCGGTGCTGGCGGGCGTCGGCGTACGCGACGCGGCCAAGCCCCGGCCCGCTGGCGGGCACTTTGGGCAGACGCGGCAAGCCAAAATGGGTCGCCGGTTTCCACGCGCGGCGCGCCGCGTTGGCGTGCCATTGGCGGTCGAACAATGCCTGCCAATCCAATACCAGCGGGCCGCTGATCTGCACCATCACTTCATGCCACTCGGCCGTGTCGTGGCCCGGTGTCCAGAACTCGTCCGTCACGCCCGTGCCACCCACCACCGCCACATGCTGGTCGATCAGCAACAGCTTGCGGTGGTCGCGGTACAGGTTGCGCATCCAGCGACGCCAGCTCAGGCGATTGTAAAAACGCAGCTCCACGCCCGCGTCGGTCAAGCGCTTGCGCAGCGACAGGGTAAACGCCAGGCTGCCGTAGTCATCGAACAGACACCGCACGCGCACACCGCGCTCGGCGGCAAGCACCAATGCGTGCACCATTGCCTCGGCGCACGCGCCGGCCTCTACCAGGTACAACTCCAGATCCACCTGCTGTTCGGCGCGGGCAATGCCCACCAGCATCTGCGGAAAAAACTGCGGGCCGTCGATCAACAACTCGAAACGGTTGGCGCTGCGCCATGGGAACACCGCGCCGCCCATGTCAGCGCGCCGTGAAGATCAGCACCGCACCCACCGGCACCGACAAACTGATGGACTTGAGCCCGGCCGCCTTGCGCAGCGCGGCCACCCCGGGCGCCAGGTCGAAATCCTCGGCGTGCAGCACCACCGGTTCCAGGGTCACCACCTGGAAGCGTCGGTCATCCAGGCGCGTAGCCAGCAGCTCGGCGCTGTAGGTCTGGGTCTTGCCATGCAAGGTCACACTCAGGGGCAGGCGCAACTCCAGTTGCGCGCCCGGGGCCAGATCATTGATGGGTTGCAGGTTGATCTGTGCGCTGATCAGCGCTTCGGGGAAGGTCTTGATCTCGAACAACTGATTGCGCATGCGTTCATCGCGCAGCGGAATGCCACTGTTGACCGACTCCAGCTCCACCTGCACCTGCGCCGCGCCCTTGTCGTCGACCTTGCCGTGCAAGACCAGGAAGCGCTGGACCTCGGCAATCTCGGTGTTTTTGGTGGTGACGAAAGACAGGCGCGAGGACTCGTTGTCCAGGTACCAGTCGGCGTGGGCGGGCACGGCAACAGCGGCCAGCAGGACAAAAGCCAGGGGTTTGATAAACGAAACGTCGAACATTAAGGACTCGCGGGGCGAAAAACCTGCACGAACCTTAAGCGCAATGTCACGAACGGCGCAAATCCAAATGTGGGAGTGGGCTTGCTCGCGAAAATGCGGTGAGCCTGTTGGCACATCTTTACTGACAGACAGCTTTGGCGGGCAAGCCCGCTCCCAAAGGGGATCTTGTGTCAGGGGTTCAGGCGACAGCCTTGGCGCTCCCCCAACCAACGCGCCGTATGGGTGCGCCCCAAGCCACTGGCCGTTACTTCGCTACGCAGCGGGTTATCGGTGAACGCGCTGGTCGGCACGTACTGTTTTACGTACCCCAGGCAATACGCCGCCGGGTTATTCGCGACATAGCGGCAGGAGCAATATTCCTTGGCGGTGTACGCCGCGATGATATCGGGGAAGGCTTGCAGGTTGACGCGCTCGTGCCAAACCCACCCCAACAGCGCGAGCAACAGCAGCAGAAACAGGCTGGTGAACGGACGACGACGGATCATGGTTGCACCGCCGCAAGTACGCGTTTGAGCAGTTCGTTGTGGCGGTAGCTGCCGTCGCGGTCGTCGCCGTAGCGCACGATCACCAGGCGCTGCTCGGGCATCACATACAGCGCCTGGCCCCAGTGGCCGAGGGCGGCGAAGGTGTCGGCGGGGGCATCGGGCCAGGGCCTTGGCGTGCCTTGATTAAGCCACCAATGGCCGCCGGGCGTGGCTTCGTCCTGGCCGGATTTGTAGTTATCGAACGCCTGGCGATTGAAGGCCACCCAGTCCCTGGGCAGCAGTTGCTGGTCCTTCCAACGCCCATCCCGCGCCATCAGTAGGCCGACCCGCGCAAGATCGCGCGCGGTGAGGTAGGCATAGGAGGAGGCAACAAAGGTTTCGTCGGCGTCGGTTTCCCAGGTGGCATTGCGAATACCCAGCGGTGTGAACAGCGCATCCCACGGGTAGCTCATGTACGCCTTGTGGCCAAGCATGCCTTTAAGAGCAGCGGATAAAAGATTGCTGTCGCCACTGGAATACCGAAACGCCCGCCCCGGTGCGCTGAAGGTGTCGCTGTTCGCGGCGAACTCGGCCATATCCGCGCGCCCGCGGGTGTAGAGCATCGCCACGACGGAGGATTTTAGCGGGGCGAATTCGTAGTCTTCCTGCCAGTCCAGGCCCGAGGCCCAGTGCAGCAGGTCGGCCATGGTCACCGTCGGGTGCTGCTTCATCGGCGGGTAGAAACGCGCCACCGGGTCGCTCAATTTGAAGCGATTGTCGCCATAAGCCACGCCCAGCACGCAGGCCATCAGGCTCTTGCTCACCGACCAAGTCAGGTGCGGCGTGCTGGCGCTGGTGGGCGCGGCGTAGCGTTCGTAAATAACTTTACCGTCGCGGATCACCAGTAAGGCATCGGTGCGAATGCCTTGGCGGGTGGCGTCGTCGCGCGGTGCAAAGGCATAGGCGTCCAGGGCTTCGAGCGCGGGGCCGGTGAGCGGCGTGCCCTTGGCCCATTCTTGGTCAGGCCAGGTCTCAGCATGGCCGTTAATAGTGATTAACAGCAGCACGGCGCACAACAGACCTTTGACCATAGACACGGACTCAACGGGGCATTCAAACCCGCGAGCCTAGCCCCGCTGGATGACAGATTGACGACACAGTGCCTGTCATCCAAGCGTCACCATAACTTCATGGAGATGACACCGGGCCTCCATAGCCTGAGTTTGGACAACAAAGTCGACCGGCCGAAACGTGGCCGGCACTCGGAGACTCGCCATGACTCAGATCGCCCGCATCAGCGACACCGGCAATGAACGCCGTCTGCAAGCCGAACGCCTGATCGGCGCCCAGGCTTTGCAGGAAGCCCAGGCCCTGCGGTTCAACGTATTCAGCGGCGAGTTCAATGCCAAGCTGAAAGGCGCGGAACATGGCCTGGACATGGATGATTATGATGTGCACTGCAGCCATATCGGCGTGCGGGACTTGAGCACCGGTCGTCTGGTAGCCACCACACGCTTGCTCGACCACCAGGCCGCCAGCACGCTGGGGCGGTTCTACAGTGAAGAAGAATTCAGCCTGCATGGCTTGCTCCATCTCAAAGGCCCGATCCTGGAGATTGGCCGCACCTGCGTCGACCCGGCCTATCGCAACGGCGGCACCATCGCCGTGTTGTGGGGGGAGTTGGCCGAAGTGCTCAACCAGGGCGGCTACAGCTATTTGATGGGTTGCGCGAGCATTCCCATGCACGACGGCGGCATCCAGGCACACGCGATCATGCAGCGTCTGCGCGAACGCTATCTGTGCAACGAGCACCTGCGCGCCGAGCCGAAAAAACCGCTGCCGGCCCTGGATCTGCCGTCCAACGTGATCGCCGAAATGCCGCCGCTGCTCAAGGCCTATATGCGCCTGGGGGCGAAGATCTGCGGCGAGCCGTGCTGGGATGAGGATTTCCAAGTGGCCGACGTATTTATCCTGCTCAAGCGCGACGAGTTGTGCCCACGCTATGCGCGCCATTTCAAGGCGGCCATGTGATGAGCCGCCTGCGCGTGTACGGGCGCATCGCCCGGGTGTTGCTGGTGGTGGCGCTGGGCTTGAGCATGGCCAGCGTGTTCGGTGTGTTCGAGCGGCTGGGCATCGCCAACTCGATGGTGCGGCGCCAACGCTGGTCGCGGTTTTTCATGGCGCGGCTGACCAACGCCCTACCCTTTCGCGTGACGGTACACGGTGAGTTGCCGACGCAGCCGATGCTGTGGGTGAGCAACCACGTGTCCTGGACCGACATTCCGCTGCTGGGCGCCGTGGCGCCGATGTCGTTCCTGTCCAAGGCCGAAGTGCGCACCTGGCCGGTGGCCGGCTGGCTGGCGGCCAAGGCTGGTAGCCTGTTTATCCGCCGGGGTTCGGGCGACAGCCAACTGATCCGCAAACAAATGACCCGCCACCTGGAACAACAGCACCCGCTGCTGATGTTCCCCGAAGGCACCACCACCGACGGTCGCAGCCTGCGCACCTTCCACGGGCGCCTGCTGGCCAGCGCCATCGATGCGGACGTGTCGCTGCAACCGGTGGCGATCCGTTACCTGCGTGACGGACAGGTCGATCCCCTGGCGCCGTTTATCGGCGATGACGACTTGCTCTCGCACCTGATGCGGTTGTTCGCCAATGACCAGGGCGATGTGGAAATTCATGTGCTCACACCGATTGCGTGCGCCGGGCAGGAACGCGCGGCGCTGGCTTACCAGGCGCAGCAGGCGGTGCAGAAGGTGTTGTTTGGGCCGGTGCCGGAGGTAGAACAAGTAGCGGCGCGACCAGCGTTCGCAGCTTGAGACAAATGTGGGAGGGGGCAAGCCCCCTTCACATTTAGTTTGATGTTGTCAGTTGAGACTGTGCGAACACCTGCAATTCAGGGTAGAAGCGCCGGAAGTCTTCACTCAACGGTTCATATAAAAGTCGCAACTCCTGCATCGCCTGCCCCAACTCCTCAGGCTGCGTCAGCCGCCGCGAAATCCCACGCAACACCTGCTCCATCACCGCAAAGTCGCGGTACGAGCCCAACCAATCATCGGCTGCCATAAACGGCGCAATCTGCGCCAACCGCCCGGGCAACTGCGGTTCGGCAGCCAATACGCGGTATACCTGCGAGGTGAAGTGCTCCAGCGGCTGGTCGGCATACAAGGTCCAATCCCGCGCCAGGCAGTGATCGAAGAACACGTCCAAAACAATCCCCGCATAGCGCCGACGGGTCAGGCTGAAGCGCGACAACGCCTGCCCCACCAACGGATGGCTGTCGGTGAAACGGTCGATCGAGCGATGCACCTGGATCGCCGCTTCGATGGATGGGCTGAACTGGCCCTGCAGACGCCCTTTGACGAAGTCGCCATACAGGCTGCCCAGCAGTTGCGCAGGAAGTTGGCCGCCCAGGTGCAGATGTGCGAGATAATTCATGGCGCGCAGTTTAGCACTGCCGCCAACGTATCGTTATAACCCGATATACCGATTTGAGATGATCTCAGAGCTAAATCGTATTGGCATATCGGGATATACCGATTTAAAGTTCGCCTCATCGCGATATAACGCTTTACGACACCGAGCACACTGCCATGTCCATCGACCTCGACGAAATAATAAAAGCCCTGGCGCACCCAGTACGGCGAGACATCCTCAACTGGCTCAAAGACCCAAAAGTGCAATTCCCCGAGCAATTGCACAACCACGAATACGGCATCTGTGCCGGGCAGATCGACCAGCGCTGCGGCTTGTCCCAGTCGACCGTGTCGGCGCACCTGGCCACCTTGCAACGGGCGGGTCTGATCAGCAGCCAGAAGGCCGGGCAGTGGCACTTTTTCAAACGCAATGAGGAAGCGATCCAAGCCTTCCTCACGGCGCTTATCACTGAACTCAGCGCTGAACCGCTGTAAAAAGGATCCGCAAATGCCCCTCTCGCTCCTCATCCTGGCCTTGAGCGCCTTCGCCATCGGCACCACCGAGTTCGTCATCATGGGTTTGCTGCCCGATGTGGCGGCGGACCTCGGTGTATCGATCCCTGGCGCCGGTTGGCTGGTCACCGGTTACGCCCTGGGCGTGGCCATTGGCGCGCCATTTATGGCACTGGCCACGGCCAAACTGCCACGCAAGGCAGCTCTGGTCGCGTTGATGGGGATCTTCATTATCGGCAACCTGCTCTGCGCACTGGCCAGCGACTACAACGTGCTGATGTTTGCCCGCGTGGTCACCGCACTGTGCCACGGCGCGTTCTTCGGCATTGGTTCGGTGGTGGCGGCCAACCTGGTGCCGGCCAACAAGCGGGCCTCGGCCGTAGCCCTGATGTTCACCGGTTTGACCCTGGCCAATGTCCTCGGCGTGCCCCTGGGCACCGCACTGGGCCAGCAAGCCGGCTGGCGCTCGACCTTCTGGGCCGTGACGGTGATCGGTGTGGTGGCGCTGATCGGGCTGATCCGCTTCTTGCCGGCCAAGCGCGATGAAGAAAAGCTCGACATGCGCGCCGAACTGGCCGCCCTCAAGGGTGCTGGTATCTGGCTGTCGCTGAGCATGACGGCGCTGTTCGCTGCGTCCATGTTCACCCTCTTCACCTATGTGGCGCCGCTGTTGGGCGATGTCACCGGAGTGTCGCCCAAAGGCGTGACCTGGACCCTGCTGCTGATCGGCCTGGGCCTGACCGTGGGCAACATCATCGGCGGCAAACTGGCGGATAAACGTCTGGCGGCCACGCTGATTGGCGTATTTATCAGCATGGCGGTGGTGTCCACCGCGCTGAGCTGGACCAGCGTCGCCGTGATCCCCACCGAAATCACCCTGTTCCTGTGGGCAACCGCCGCGTTCGCCGCCGTGCCGGCGCTGCAGATCAACGTGGTGACCTTCGGCAAGGCCGCTCCGAACCTGGTGTCCACCTTGAACATCGGCGCGTTCAACATCGGCAACGCCCTCGGTGCCTGGGTCGGTGGCAGCGTGATCGCTCATGGTTTCGGCCTGACCAGTGTGCCGCTGGCGGCCGCTGCCCTGGCGATCCTTGCCCTGCTGGTGACCTTGATAACGTTCCGTCAGAGCGGCGATGCCGACCTGGCCCCTGCGACCAACTGATCCAAGTAACTAGAGAAGGTATTGTGCGATGACGACTATTTTCGATCCGATCAAACTGGGTGACGTGGAGCTGTCGAACCGCATCATCATGGCCCCGCTGACCCGCTGCCGCGCCGACGCCGGTCGCGTACCCAACGCGCTGATGGCCGAGTACTACGTGCAGCGAGCGTCTGCCGGGCTGATCCTCAGCGAAGCCACTTCCGTCACACCGATGGGCGTGGGCTATCCGGACACCCCCGGTATCTGGTCCAACGACCAGGTGCGTGGCTGGGCCAACGTGACCAAGGCCGTACACGGCGCCGGCGGCAAGATTTTCCTGCAACTGTGGCATGTGGGGCGCATCTCCCACCCGTCGTACCTGAACGGCGAAACCCCAGTGGCCCCGAGTGCGATCCAACCCAAGGGCCACGTCAGCCTGGTGCGTCCGCTGGCCGACTACCCGACTCCGCGCGCCCTGGAAACCGCTGAAATCGCCGACATCGTCGACGCCTACCGTACCGGCGCCGAGAACGCCAAGGCCGCCGGTTTCGACGGTGTGGAAATCCACGGCGCCAACGGCTACCTGCTCGACCAATTCCTGCAGAGCAGCACCAACCAGCGCACCGACCAGTACGGCGGCTCCCTGGAAAACCGTGCACGCCTGCTGCTGGAAGTGACCGACGCGGCCATTGGAGTCTGGGGCGCCGGCCGCGTGGGCGTACACCTGGCACCCCGCGCCGACGCGCACGACATGGGCGATGCCAATCTGGCGGAAACCTTTACCTACGTGGCCACTGAGCTGGGCAAGCGCGGCATCGCGTTTATCTGCTCCCGTGAAAAAGAAGGCGCCGACAGCCTTGGCCCGCAACTGAAAAAAGCCTTCGGCGGCGCGTACATCGCCAATGAACGCTTCACCAAGGACAGCGCCAATGCGTGGCTGGCCGAGGGTAAAGCGGATGCGGTGGCGTTCGGCGTGCCTTTCATTGCCAACCCGGATCTTCCGGCTCGCCTGGAGGCCGATGCGCCGCTGAACGAAGCCCATCCGGAAACCTTCTACGGCAAAGGCCCGGTCGGTTATATCGACTATCCGACCCTGCCGCTGTAATCGCCTAAAACACAAACCAAATGTGGGAGGGGGCTTGTCCCCGATAGCGGTGGGTCGGCTATAAGCTGCCCATCACTCGCTATCGGGGGCACGCCCCCTCTCACTTTGCCCAGGTAACATTCCTTCACAGCATTGCAACAAAACCCCTACAAAATACTTAGGCGGCTACCTATCAAGCGCCGGCCAGCCCGTATATAAAGTCACCCCACGAATAAGTCAGAAGGACGATTGACCGTCCTTAGGCTTTACTGTTGACACAACTGGACGCAATTACGCATTTTGTCTCAATTGCGCAGGCTGGGGCTCAAGCGCAGCATGTCCAGCCCGGCCTCTACCCAGCGTTCGGCTTCCTGCTGCAATTGAAAGCTGTCGGGTACCAGCAACCATTGGCCGATCAGCCCGTTGATGTACGCATGGAGGCACACGGCTCCCCGCGTGGTGTCGAGGTTTTCCGGTAGCTGCCCGCGATGGACCGCGTTACGCAGCGTCAGGCCGATACGCAGGTTGCATTCCAGGCTGTGGGTTTGACGCTGACGACGCATGTCGCACATTTCGTCGGTGAATTCGCACTTATGAAACAAGATCTCATTGATGCGTCGGGTTTTCGGATCCAGGGCCACTTGATGGAACAAACGAATCAGCAGCTTGCGCATGCAGCCCAGCGGGTCGAGTTCATCCTCGCTTTCACTGGCCCGCGCCAACTCGTCCAGTGGCTCGTGCAGCGTATCGAGCAGGGCCTGGAGCAAGTCGGACTTATTGCTGAAATGCCAATAGATAGCGCCGCGCGTCACGCCGGCCAACGTGGCGATGTCTGCCAGCGTGGTGCGCGCAACGCCGCGCTCGTAAAAGGCTTGCTCGGCGGCATCGAGAATCTGGCTGCGCGTTTCCTGAGCTTCCTCTTTGGTGCGACGAACCATGGCAGTAAAACCTCAATCAGAACACGTGGGACTATCGTTAACGCAGTGTTAATAGATGTTAACGATCATCTGAATAATTGTGGGACGACGCCGTCATGGGCACCGAACGTACTAAAATCGAGGCTTTGGACATTGCTTTGTCAACAATCCGCAAAGCCTGTCAAGAGTTTACAAACAACCATGAACGTAAGTATATTGCGTAGCAAGCTACTTATCTACTCGCGGCTTGTTTTTTACCCTTCCACACTTCTTGTGCGCACCCTGCGCGCCTGACCCGAGGATCTTCATGCAACTTAAGCCAGCTGTTACCGCTCTGGTCACTGCCGTCGCCCTGGCATCGCTGCTCAGCGGATGTAAAAAGGAAGAAGCGGCTCCGCCCGCTCAAACCCCTCTGGTCGGCGTCGTCACTCTGCAACCGCAAGCCTTTACCTTGACGTCCGAACTGCCAGGCCGCACCACGGCCTTCCGCATCGCGGAAGTTCGCCCGCAGGTCAATGGCATCATTCTCAAGCGCCTGTTCAAGGAAGGCGCGGACGTGAAGGAAGGCCAGCAGCTTTATCAGATCGACCCGTCGGTCTATGAAGCCACCCTGAAAAGCGCCCAGGCCAGCCTGAGCCAGACCAAATCCATCAGCGACCGCTACAAGCAGTTGGTGGATGAGCAGGCCGTGAGCCGTCAGGAATACGACACTGCCGTCGCCAATCGCATGACCGCCGAAGCAAACGTTCAAACCGCCCAGATCAACGTGCGCTACACCAAAGTGTTCGCGCCGATCTCCGGGCGTATCGGCCGTTCTTCGGTGACCGAAGGCGCACTGGTCAGCAATGGCCAGGCCGATGCCATGGCCGTGATCCAACAACTGGACCCGATCTACGTCGACGTGACTCAGTCTTCAGCCGAAATGCTGAAACTGCGCCGCGACCTGGAAAGCGGCCAACTGGAGAAAGCCGGGGCCAATGCCGCCAAGGTCAAGCTGACCCTGGAAGACGGTAGCGACTATAAGCACGACGGCAAACTGGAATTTTCCGAAGTGTCGGTCGATCAGACCACCGGTTCCGTGACCCTGCGCGCCGTGTTCCCCAACCCCGATCACACCCTGTTGCCGGGCATGTTCGTGCACGCCCAACTGCAAGCCGGTGTGAACAGCAAGGCGATCCTGGCCCCGCAGCAAGGCGTGACCCGCGATCTCAAAGGCACTCCTACGGCGTTGATCGTCAACGCGGACAACAAGGTCGAGCAACGCGAGCTGGTGGCCAACCGTACCGCCGGCGCCTACTGGCTGGTGGAAAAAGGCTTGAACGCCGGTGACCGTGTGATCACCGAAGGCTTGCAGTACGTCAAGCCGGGCGCCGAGGTCAAGGTCAAGGACGCGGACAACGCCAAGCCCGCCGGTACCGCTGCTCCTGCTGCCGCTGCTGGCAAAGGGGAGTAACCCATGTCGAAATTTTTTATCGACCGTCCCATTTTCGCCTGGGTGATTGCCCTGGTGATCATGCTGGTCGGGGCACTCTCGATCCTGAAGTTGCCCATCAACCAATACCCGGCCATCGCGCCGACCGCCATCGATATCCAGGTGACCTACCCAGGCGCGTCCGCACAAACCGTGCAGGACACCGTGGTGCAGGTGATCGAGCAACAGCTCAACGGTATCGACAACCTGCGGTATGTGTCCTCGGACAGTAACTCCGACGGCAGCATGACCATCACCGTAACGTTCAACCAGGGTACCAACCCCGACATCGCCCAGGTGCAGGTGCAGAACAAGCTGAACCTGGCCACCCCGCTGCTGCCGCAAGAAGTGCAGCAACAGGGTATCCGCGTGACCAAGTCGGTGAAGAACTTCCTGATGGTGATCGGTCTGGTGTCCGAAGACGGCAGCATGACCAAGGACGACCTGTCCAACTACATCGTGTCCAACATCCAGGACCCGATCTCGCGGACAGCCGGCGTGGGTGACTTCCAGGTGTTCGGTTCCCAGTACGCCATGCGTATCTGGCTCGACCCGGCCAAGCTGAACAACTACCAGTTGACCCCGGTCGACGTCAGCACCGCCATCGCCGCACAGAACGTACAGGTGGCCACCGGCCAATTGGGCGGCTTGCCTGCCCTGCCCGGCACCCAGCTGAACGCCACCATCATCGGTAAGACACGCCTGCAAACCGCCGAGCAGTTCGGCAACATCCTGATGAAGGTCAACACCGACGGCTCCCAAGTTCGCCTCAAGGACGTCGCGCGCATCGAGCTGGGTGGCCAGACCTACAGCATCAGCGCGCAGTTCAACGGCAAGCCGGCCTCCGGTATGGCGATCAAACTGGCATCCGGCGCCAACGCCCTGGATACCGCCAAGGCTATCCGCGCCACCGTGGCGTCCCTGGAACCGTTCTTCCCGCCTGGCATGAAAGCGGTGGTGCCGTATGACACCACCCCAGTAGTGACCGAATCGATCTCCGGTGTAGTGCACACCCTGGTCGAAGCGATCGTGCTGGTGTTCCTGGTGATGTTCCTGTTCCTGCAAAACTTCCGCGCCACCATCATCACCACCATGACCGTACCGGTGGTATTGCTGGGTACGTTCGGCATCCTGGCGGCGTTCGGTTTCACCATCAACACCCTGACCATGTTCGGCATGATCCTGGCCATCGGCCTGCTGGTGGACGACGCCATCGTGGTGGTAGAAAACGTCGAGCGGGTGATGGCCGAGGAACACCTGTCGCCTAAAGAAGCGACGGTCAAATCCATGACCCAGATCCAGGGCGCCCTGGTAGGTATTGCCCTGGTACTGTCGGCGGTACTGTTGCCGATGGCGTTCTTCGGTGGTTCCACCGGGGTGATCTACAAACAGTTCTCCATCACCATCGTTTCGGCCATGGCGCTGTCGGTACTGGTTGCCCTGATCTTCACCCCGGCGCTGTGCGCCACCATGCTCAAGCCGATCGATCCCGAGAAGCATGGCCAACCCAAGCGTGGTTTCTTCGGCTGGTTCAACCGCACCTTCGACCGTAGCGTAGTGAGCTACGAGCGCGGCGTGGGCAACATGATCAAGCACAAGATCCCGGCGTTCCTGGTGTACCTGCTGATCTTCGCCGGCATGATCTGGCTGTTCATGCGCATCCCGGCGGCGTTTCTGCCAGACGAAGACCAGGGCGTGATCTTTGCCCAGGTGCAGACACCGGTCGGTTCCACCGCTGAACGTACGCAGAAAGTCATCGACGACATGCGGATCTTCCTGCTCAACGATAAAGAAGGTGAGCCGGGCGAAGGCAAAGGCGTTAAATCGGTGTTTACCGTGAACGGCTTCAACTTCGCCGGTCGTGGCCAAAGCTCCGGCCTGGCGTTCGTGATGCTCAAGCCGTGGGACGAGCGTGATGCGTCCACCTCGGTGTTCGAGATCGCCAAGCGCGCCCAGGGTTACTTCATGCAGACGTTCCAGGACGCCATGGTGTTCGCCATCGTGCCGCCTTCGGTACTGGAATTGGGTAACGCCACCGGTTTCGACGTGTTCCTGCAAGACCAGGGCGGTGTCGGTCATGAGAAGTTGATGGCCGCGCGCAACCAGTTCCTGGGTATGGCGGCACAGAGCAAGATCCTGGCCGGTGTGCGCCCCAACGGCGTGAACGATGAGCCGCAATACGAACTCACCGTTGACGACGAGAAGGCCAGCGCCCAGGGCATCTCCCTGGCCAACATCAACCAGACCCTGGCGATTGCCCTGGGTGGCAGCTACGTCAACGACTTCATCGACCGTGGTCGCGTGAAGAAAGTGTACGTGCAAGGTGAAGCCGCCAGCCGCATGTCTCCAGAAGACCTGAACAAGTGGTACGTGCGCAGCGACTCAGGGAAGATGGTGCCGTTGTCGGCCATCGCCACCGGCAAGTGGATCTACGGTTCGCCGAAGCTCTCGCGTTACAACGGCGTGGCCGCGATGGAAATCCTCGGCACTCCGGCACCGGGTTACAGCACTGGTGAAGCGATGGCCGAAGTGGAACGCATCGCCAAGCAACTGCCGGCGGGCGTGGGCTATGCCTGGACGGGTCTGTCGTATGAAGAGCGCTTGTCCGGGTCCCAGGCTCCGGCGTTGTATGCGCTGTCGCTGCTGGTGGTGTTCCTGTGCCTTGCGGCACTGTACGAGAGCTGGTCGATCCCGATTGCGGTGGTGTTGGTAGTGCCCCTGGGCGTGGTGGGTGCGTTGATCGCCACCAGCATGCGCGGGCTGTCCAACGACGTGTTCTTCCAGGTGGGCCTGTTGGTCACGGTGGGTCTGGCGGCGAAAAACGCCATCCTTATCGTGGAGTTCGCCAAAGAGCTTCACGAACAGGGTAAAGGCATCGTCGAGTCGGCTATCGAAGCGTCTCGCATGCGTCTGCGGCCGATCATCATGACCTCCATGGCGTTCATCCTCGGCGTACTGCCCCTGGCGATCTCCTCGGGCGCCGGTTCAGGCAGCCAGCACGCCATCGGTACCGGCGTCATTGGCGGCATGATCACCGCCACTGTCCTGGCGATCTTCTGGGTGCCGCTGTTCTTCGCTACCGTGTCGGCCATCGGCAACCGCAAAGAACCCGAAACCAAGCAAACTTCTAACGAGGCTGGCCAATGAGCAAGTCGCTACTTTCCCTAGCCGTCACAGCCTTCGTGCTCAGTGGCTGCTCGCTGATCCCTGACTACCAGCGCCCCGACGCGCCGGTAGCAGCGCAGTACCCGCAGGGGCCGGCGTATTCGTCGGCCCAGGCGCCGGGTCAGGCTGCCGCCGAGCAAGGCTGGAAGCAGTTTTTCCATGACCCTACCCTGCAACAGCTGATCCAGACCGCACTGGTGAACAACCGCGACCTGCGTGTCGCGGCCCTGAACATCGATGCCTACGCTGCGCAGTACAACATCCAGCGCGCCGACCTGTTCCCGGCCGTTTCGGCCACGGGCAGCGGTGAGCGCTCGCGCACCCCGGCTCGCCTGTCGCAGACCGGCGAATCGAGGATCGCCAGCCAGTACTCGGTCGGACTCGGGATCAGCTCCTACGAGCTGGACCTGTTCGGTCGCGTGCGCAGCCTGAGTGAAGAAGCCCTGCAAAAGTACTTCGCCACCGAAGAAGCGCGGCGCAGCACTCAGATCAGTCTGGTGGCCAGTGTGGCAAACGCCTATCTGACCTGGCAGGCCGATAAGGAACTGCTCAAGCTGACCCAAGACACCCTCGCCGCGTTCGAGCAGAGCTACAAGCTGACTTCGCGTAGTAACGAAGTCGGCGTGGCCTCGGCCCTGGACCTCAGCCAGGCGCGCACCTCGGTGGAAAACGCCCGGGTGTCCCTGGCCCGCTACACTCGCCAGGTGGCCCAGGACGAAAACAACCTGACCCTGCTGCTGGGCACCGGCCTGCCGGCCAATCTGGCCAGCCAGCCGCTGTCGGATGACCTGCTCAGCGAAGTGCCGGCCGGCTTGCCGTCGGACCTGCTGCAACGTCGCCCCGACATTGTGCAGGCCGAGTACAACCTCAAGGCCGCCAACGCCAATATCGGCGCAGCCCGTGCGGCGTTCTTCCCAAGCATCAGCCTGACCGCCAGCGCCGGCACCGCCAGCCCGAACCTGGGCGGCTTGTTCAAAGGCGGCTCGGGCACCTGGTCGTTCGCGCCGCAGATCAACATCCCGATCTTCAACGCCGGCAGCCTGCGCGCCAGCCTGGACTACTCGAAGATCCAGAAAGAGATCAACGTGGCGAACTACGAGAAGGCGATTCAGACCGGCTTCCAGGAAGTCTCCGACGGCCTCGCCGCGCGGGCGACCTACAAGCAGCAATTGGAAGCCCAACGCGGTTTCGTCGAGGCCAACCAGGATTACTACCGCCTGGCTGAGCGTCGCTACCGCATCGGTGTGGACAGCAACCTGACGTTCCTCGATGCACAGCGCCAACTGTTCAGCGCGCAACAATCGCTGATCACCGACCGCCTCGCGCAGTTGACCAGCGAGGTCAACCTGTACAAGGCCCTCGGCGGTGGCTGGAACGAGCAGACTGCAAAGAATGAACCGCTGAAAGAAGAAGCGCCGGCGTTCAAGGCGTTCTGATAACGCCGTCGTCAAGAAAAACGCCTCCCTGACAGGAGGCGTTTTTTTATGCGCGTTTATCTCTGTATCTGCCCGGACGTTAAGATCTCTCCTATATCTTTTCCGAAGCTCATGAGTTTTCCTCCCTCGCGTGCTTCAACATCTACTGTGACCACCCCCAACTACGCCCTGAAAAGTCCGTGTTCGACTGTCAACCCTGACAGTAGACACCCCAGTGGTGAAACGTAAGGTTGAAAGGTTGAGCAGCCCGTTCGCGACGACAAACACCGCCAGCCCGCTCGGGTCAGCGGCCACCGTCTTGCTTTGCGTTCAGCCTTTCGGGAAAATTGGTTACAGATTCTTACAGACCACAGAGGGAGCTTGTCGTAATGATCGTAGGAATCGACCTGGGGACGACCAACAGTCTCGCAGCGGTCTGGCGCGGTGATGCCGCCGAATTGGTGCCCAATGCCCTTGGCCAATTGCTCACCCCGAGCGTAGTCGGGCTGGATGATCAGGGGCGCGTGCTGGTCGGTCAGGCCGCCAAGGAGCGCCTGCACACTCACCCGCACCTGACTACGTCGCTGTTCAAGCGCTACATGGGCAGCGCCACCGAAGTGCGCCTGGGCGACCGTTCGTTCCGCCCGGAAGAACTCTCGGCACTGGTGCTCAAAAGCCTGAAAGAAGACATCGAGCGCACCTACGGCCACACCGTCACCGAAGCCGTGATCAGCGTGCCCGCGTACTTCAGTGACGGCCAACGCAAAGCCACGCGCATTGCCGGTGAGCTGGCCGGGCTCAACGTTGAAAAGCTGATCAACGAACCCACCGCCGCCGCCCTCGCCTACGGCCTGCATCAACGCGACAAAGAAACCTCGTTCCTGGTGTTCGATCTCGGTGGCGGCACGTTTGACGTGTCGATTATCGAGCTGTTCGAGGGGGTCATGGAAGTGCGCGCCAGCGCCGGCGACAATTTCTTGGGCGGCGAAGATTTCGACACGCTGCTGCTGGAGCATTTCGTCGACAGCCAGCGCAACGCCCAAGGCTTTCCGCCCACCAGCAGCGTGCTGCACGCCCTGCGCCGCGAGGCCGAGCGCGTACGCAAGGCATTGGGCCAAGATGACAGCGCCGATTTCACCCTGCGCGTCGATGGCCAGCAGTGGGTCAAAACCATCACTCAAGCGGAGCTGGCCAAGCTCTACACGCCGCTGTTGGAGCGCCTGCGCGCGCCAATCGAGCGCGCCCTGCGCGATGCGCGCATTCGTGTCAGTGACCTGGATGAAATTCTGCTGGTGGGCGGCACCACGCGCATGCCGCTGGTACGCAAACTCGCCGCCGGGCTGTTCGGGCGTTTTCCCTCCATCAGCCTCGACCCCGACCAAGTGGTGGCCCACGGCGCCGCAATCCAGGCCGCGCTCAAAGCGCGTTCCGCCGCGCTGGAAGAAGTAGTGCTGACCGACGTGTGCCCCTACACCCTGGGCATCGAAACCTCGAACCAATACGGCGGCCATATCGAAAGCGGCCACTACCTGCCCCTGATCGAACGCAACAGCAGCGTGCCGGTGAGCCGGGTCAAAAGTGTGGTCACCCTGCACGATGACCAGAGCCGCGTGCTGCTGAAGATCTATCAAGGCGAAAGCCGCTTGGTGAAAGACAACATCGAACTGGGCCAACTGGAAATCGCCGTGCCCAAGCGCAAGGCCGGTGAAGTCTCCCTGGACGTACGCTTTACCTACGACAATAACGGCTTGCTGGAAGCCCAGGTAAATATCCCGCTCACCGGCGAGCAACATTCCCTGGTGATCGAAAACAACCCAGGTGTGCTCAGCCCGCAGGAAATCCAGCAACGCCTGCAAGCCCTGGCGCTACTGAAGATTCATCCGCGTGACCAGCAGGTCAACACCGTTCTGACCGCGCGCCTTGAACGGCTCTATCAGGAAAGCCTGGGTGAGCTGCGCGAACAACTCGGGCATTGGGCCGCTCAGTTCCAGCAGGTGCTCGACACCCAGGACGAACGCCGCATCCGCGAAGCCCGCAGCGAACTGACCCGGCAACTGGAGCAGCTCGATAACGGCTTTTGGCGCTGAGGAAAGATCACATGGATTGTTGGACCGTACTGCAGCTGCCGGAAGATGCCGACGAGCGCACCATCAAACGCAGCTATGCGCGGCTGCTCAAAAGCTGCCGCCCGGATGAAGACGCCGCCGGCTTCCAGCGCCTGCGCGAGGCCTATGAAGAAGCGCTGAGCGAAGCGCGCTGGCGCGTGGACAACGACGAGCAGGTGGCCGTCGAGGCACCGCCGGCCGAAGCGGCCCCCGGCAATCTCAGCGACCTGGCCGAACTGATGGACGTGCGCCCCCTCAGCCCGGCGCCGTTCGACGCCCCCGCGCCAGACCCAGCCGAGGCGCTGATCTGCGGCCTCAATGCCCATAACCTCGATGAACGCTGGGCGCAGGCTCGGCAACAGGGTTGTGCCGACGCGTTCCAGGCCGGCCTGTTGCGCCATTGTTTCAATGCCCCCGGCGAACGCAGCGCCATCGCCCAATGGGCCGCGCAGCACCTGGAATGGCTGACGCCGTGGCAGCAGGTAGCGATGACCCCTTGGCAATACGAGGCGCTGACCGGCGAACTGCTGCAGGACTATCGCCGCACCTTGCAAGAACTGCTGGAGCAACAGGCCGAGCGCGAGTTCATCAGCCAATTGACGCAGTACAACAGCCAAGCCTGGTTACAGGTATTCGACTTGCAGCAGCAGTGGCAACGCATCGTTCTGCAATTGCTGCATGACACCCAATGGAGCGTGCCGCTGTTCGAACGGGTGTGCCAGACATTTGGTTGGGACGATCAGAAAGGGGTGTACCCCGAACCGGCGTGGATGTGGCGCCAGTTGGTGTCGCGTTGTGAGCAGGAGAGTTTCTTCACTCATCTGCAAGAAAAAGCCCAGGACACCCGACGCAACTCCGCCGACGCTCTGGCCGCGCGCTTATTGCTGACGCCGATGTCCACCACTCAACAAAAACGCATCATCGACACCTTCGGCGAAAACGAATGGAACGCCTGCCAGCACCTGGCCGAGACCCTGACCTGGCGTTATCCGCAACTGATCGAGCGGCTGCCTCAGCCTGACCTATTCTTCTGGCGCAAATTCGTGCCACGGCCGATCTACACCCAAGTGTTTATCCGGTTGTGGGCCGTGTTCGCCCTGGGTATCGGCCTCAGCATCGCCCACTCCAGGCCCGACAAGCTGGACTTGATGTCGGTGTCGATCTTTATGTTCATGGCACTGGTGCCGGCCGGTATCGGTTTTCGCGTCACACAGTTTTGGGCCGGGATGAGTTCGACCTACAGAGTGCTGGACTTGTGGCTGAGCCAGCGCTTGATCCCCAAGCGACTCAACCCCAACGACTATTGGCTGGTGATCCGCCACGGCGTGCCGCAAGCGATCATGCTGGTGGCCTGCGCCTTGATGCTCGGCATCCTCGGAGCGTTCACCTATGCCGGCATGGTGCTGATCAACCTGCTGCACAAAAAACGCATCGGTCATATGAGCCAACGCTTCAGCGAAGGCTACCCGTGGCTCAACGGCCTGCATTGGGCGTTCTGGAGCCCATGGCAAGCGGTGTTCCTGGTGGTGATGGTGGCAGTGATCGTCGCGGCCCAGCATTACCTGCCGGCGTTCCCCTGGACCCACATCGACCTGCCCAAACGCTGAGCCTGCCGGGCCTGCGCGCCCGGCAACTTGCGTTCGATCATCGCCCACAACCCGCCCTCCCCCGATTGAACCGCCCTCGCATCGCCGCGCACCATGGCCGCCACCTGCATAACCCCAATAACAACAGGTTCGATACCATGAGCACTTTCCATCCGCGCCGGCTGTTGCTGGCCACCGCTGTCGCCAGTCTTGCCTTGCCTGCCGTCGCCGAAGACCACGGTTTTTTCGAAGACGCCAGCGCCAACCTCAACCTGCGTAATTTCTTCTTCAACCGTAACTTCACCAACCCGAGCAAAACCCAGGGTGGCGCCCAGGAGTGGACGCAGAGTTTTATTCTCGACGCCAAATCCGGTTTCACTCAGGGCACGGTGGGGTTCGGCGTGGATGTACTAGGGCTGTATTCGCTCAAGCTCGACGGCGGACGCGGCACCGGCGGCACGCAGTTGTTGCCGTTGGATCACGACGGCCGCCCGGCGGATGACTTCGGGCGTTTGGGCGTGGCGTTCAAGGCACGGCTGTCCAAGACCGAGCTGAAGGTGGGCGAGTGGATGCCGGTGCTGCCGATCCTGCGCGCCGACGATGGCCGCTCCCTGCCGCAAACCTTGCGCGGTGGGCAGATCACATCCAAGGAAATCGAGGGCCTGACCCTCTACGGCGGCCAATTCCGCGCTAATAGCCCCCGCGACGACAGCAGTCTGTCGGACATGTCGATGGTGGGCAAAACGGCCTTCACCTCGGACCGCTTCAACTTCCAGGGCGCCGAATACGTATTCAACGACAAGCGCACCCAGATCGGCCTGTGGAACGCCCAACTCAAGGACATTTACCGCCAACAGTTCGTCAACCTGATCCACAGCCAGCCCGTGGGCGACTGGACCTTGGGCGCTAACCTCGGGTTCTTCTATGGCAAAGAAGACGGCAGCGCCCGCGCGGGCGAGTTGGACAATAAAACCTGGTCCGGCCTGCTCTCGGCCAAATACGGCGGCAACACGTTCTATGTGGGCCTGCAAAAGCTCAGCGGCGACAGCGCGTGGATGCGCGTCAACGGCACCAGCGGCGGCACCTTGGCCAACGACAGCTACAACTCAAGCTACGACAATGCCCAGGAGAAATCCTGGCAAGTGCGCCACGACTACAACTTCGCCGCCCTCGGCGTGCCGGGCCTGACCCTGATGAACCGCTATATCAGCGGCAGCAATGTGCACAGCGGCACCGTCACCGATGGCAAGGAATGGGGGCGCGAAAGCGAAGTGGGCTACACGGTGCAAAGCGGCGCGGCGAAGAACCTGACGGTTCGCTGGCGCAATTCCAGCATGCGCCGCGACTACAGCAACAACGAGTTCGATGAAAACCGACTGATCGTCAGTTACCCGATCAGTCTGCTGTAAACCGGCGCGGCACTTGCTGTATGGTGCGCGCCTGCCGCTGCTGATCCGCCCAGCAGCGGCCTCTTTGCCGAGCCCGTGCCCACCATGAAACCCTTTGCTTTCGCCGCTGCCGTGCTTGCCCTGGCCTTGAGCCTCGGCGGCTGCATCAGCGCGCCAATCCCCTTGACGCCCCAGACCGAACAACGCCTGCAAGCCCAGGCGCCGATCCGCTTTCTGTTGACCTTCGATGACGGTCCCAGTGCTTCGGGCTATAACAACCCGACCCGCTCGGTGATCGCCGACCTGGCACACAACCCGGTGCTGCCGGGCATCAAGGCCGTGTTCTTTTTACAGACCGAATCCGCGCGCTCAGGCGGCAGTTCACGGGGACGCAAGACCATGGAACGCGAGTACGCCGGCGGGCATGTGCTGGCGTTTCACACCGCCACCACCTTCCACACCAATCACCGCTGGCTCAACGATGCCGAACTGGAGCGCACTCTCACCCAGGGTGCGGCCGATATTGCCGCCATCACCGGCGCACCGCCGCGCCTGGTGCGCCCACCGTTCTGGAACTACGACCGCCGCACTTTTGCTGCCTATCAGCGCCACGGCATGCAGGTACTGCTCACGGACCTGAGCGCCAATGACGGCAAGATCTGGGGTTTCAATGCCAGCCCACGCCGCCGCGCCAATCTGTATCGGCAACTGTCGGTGGTGCGCGAGCGCATCGCCCTCGGCGAATTGCCCACGGTGGACGGCGTGATCCCGGTGGTGGTGACCTTCCACGACATCAACCGCTACACCGCGCGGCACCTGCAGGAGTACTTGCAGATCCTGTTGGACAGCGCCCGCATCAACGGCATGAAAACCGCCGCAGAGCCTTTCTACACCGACCACCCAGCACTGGAACGCGCCGCCCTGGCCCGTACGGTCAAGGACGTGAATGACACCGTACACCTGCCGGGCGTGTGGAATTGGGTGTGGGATGCGGACTCCCACTGACCCCGTGCGGCGAGCGAATTTCAACCTTGGCGGGATTCAACGCCCAGCTCATCCCACACCGATTCGGCCAGGTGAAAGGTGGCATTCGCCGCCGGAATCCCGCAGTAGATAGCGCTCTGCATCAGCACCTCCTTGATCTCGGCGCGAGTCACGCCGTTGCTGGCGGCGGCGCGCAGGTGCAGCTTGAGTTCTTCGCTGCGGTTCATGCCGATCAGCATGGCGATGGTGATCAGGCTGCGGGTGTGCCTGGGCAAGCCCGGTCGGGTCCAGATATCGCCCCAGGCATGACGGGTGATCATCTCCTGGAACTCGCTGTTGAATTCGGTCAACGTGTTGAGGCTGCGGTCGACATGGGCATCGCCCAGCACTTCACGACGCACTTGCAGGCCGTCGGCGTAACGTTGTTTCTCGTCCACGAAAAGCTCCTTAGCGGCACAACAGGAATTTAATCACCCGGTCACTGAAAGCAGCACCGGCCTGCACATTGGACAGGTGCGCGGCGTAGAACTCGGCGTACTCGGCAGCCTTGACCTGTTGCTGGATAAAGTGCCCACCCGCTGGCGGCGTGACGGCATCTTCACTGCCGGCGATGACCAGGGTCGGCACCTGGATCGACCCTAGGTTTGCGCGCAAATCCGCATCCCGTACCGCCGCGCAGTTGGCCGCGTAGCCCTGGGGCGAGGTGGCGGCAAGCATGTCGGTGATCAGTTTGGCCTGGTGTGGGTTGGCGGCGGCGAAGTCGGGGGTGAACCAGCGCGCAATCGACGCATCGCGCAAGGCCACCATCGCGTCCGCGCCATCGCGCAGCACCGTCTCGATGCGTGGGTTCCACACCTCGGGCGTGCCGATTTTGGCGGCGGTGTTGCACACCACCAGACGCTGCAAGCGCTCACCGGCGTTAATGCCCAGCCATTGGCCGATCAGGCCGCCCATGGACAACCCGCAAAAATGCGCGCGGCGAATCTGCAACGCATCCAGCAGCGCGAGCACATCGCGCCCCAATTGCTCGATGCTGTACGGCCCCTCGGTCACCAGCGACTTGCCATGCCCACGGGTGTCATAGCGCAACACGCGAAAATGCTCGGTGAACGCCGGGATCTGGGTATCCCACATACGTAGGTTGGTGCCCAACGAATTGGACAGCACCAACACCGGCGCATCCACCGGGCCTTCCAGTTGGTAGTGCAGGTCGCCCTCGGCGAGTTGTACAAAAGCCACAGCAGTCTCCTCAGGCAGTCAATGCAAAATGATCGGTCACGGCGCGGCTGACCCAAGTGTGCGCCTGCCCCAGGTAATGGGCCGGGTCGAGCAAGCGATCCAGCTCCGTGGCGGACAGTTCGGCGGTGATCTGTGGTTCGTCCGCCAATACCGCGCGCAGATGGCGCCCCTCAGCGACCGCCCGCTGACAGCATTGCTCCAGCAGATGGTGCGCGGTTTCGCGGCCCAGGCGCTGGGCGAGCACAATGCTCACCGCTTCGGCCAGCACCAGGCCCTGGGTCAATTCGAGGTTGCGTGCCATGCGCGCCGGGTCGACCTCCAAGCCCTGGCTCAGCAATACCGCCTGCTGCAAGGCACCGGAAACCAACCGGCAAATCTGCGGCAAGGTTTCCCACTCGGCATGCCACAGGCCCAGGCTGCGCTCGTGTTCCTGGGGCATGGCGCTGAGCATCGTGGCCACCAGCCCCGGGACACGAGTGGCGGCGCTGATCAGGACGGCGGCGCCCACCGGGTTGCGTTTGTGCGGCATGGTGGAAGAACCGCCCTTGCCCGGCGCGGCAGGTTCGAACACTTCCGCCGCTTCGGTCTGCATCAGCAGGCTGATGTCCCGCCCCAGCTTGCCGAGGCTGCCGGCGATCAGGCCCAGCACACTGGCGAACTCCACCAGGCGATCACGCTGGGTGTGCCAGGGTTGATCGGGCAGGCTCAGGTGCAGTTCGGCGGCCAAGGCTTCGGCCACCGGCATGGCCTGTTCGCCCAACGCCGCCAACGTGCCGGAGGCGCCGCCGAATTGCAGCACCAGCAAACGCGGTTTGAGTTCGGCCAGACGTTGCCGGCTGCGCGTCACCGCGCCCAGCCATCCGGCGATTTTCATGCCCAGGGTCACGGGTGTCGCATGTTGCAACCAGGTGCGCCCGGCCAATGGCACCGTGGCATAGCGCTGGGCTTGCGCGGCCAGCACATCCCCCAATTGCGCCAGGTCGCTTTCGATCAACACCAAGGCACGCCGCAGTTGCAGGACCAGACCGGTGTCCATCACGTCCTGGCTGGTGGCGCCCAGGTGCACATAGCGCTCGGCGTCAGCGTCCTCGCTGGCAATCAATTTGCCCAAGGCTTTCACCAATGGGATCGCCGAGTTGCCCGCCGAGGCAATCGCCATGCCGAGGGCATCCACGTCGTACAGCGATGCCAGGCACGCCTGGGCAATCGGTGCCACGGCCGCTGGCGGAATCAACCCAACGCGCGCCTGCGCCCGGGCCAGAGCGGCTTCGAAATCCAGCATGCCCTGCAAGCGCCCCTGGTCGCAGAACACCTCGGCCATGCTGTCGGCGGTGAAATAGGCGTCGAACAGTTGGTTGCTCGTGCGCAACGTCATAACTCAGTCCTTACAGATCGTGATGCAGGTATTCCGCCTGTTTCGGCAGACGCAAGCTGAACAGGAACGCCACCGCCATCATGCCAGTCACGTACCAGTAGAAAGTGTTTTCCATGCCCATGGACTTCAAGCCCAACGCCACATATTCCGCCGAGCCGCCGAACAGCGCATTGGCCACGGCGTAAGCCAGCCCGACGCCGAGGGCACGAACATGGGGCGGGAACATTTCGGCTTTCACCAGGCCGCTGATGGAGGTGTAGAAACTCACAATCGCCAGCGCCAGAGAAATCAACACAAATGCCAGAAACGGACTGGTCACGGTTTTCAACGTCAACAGGATCGGCACCGTGCACAGCGTGCCGAGTGCGCCGAACCAAAGCATCGAGTTACGTCGGCCGATCTTGTCCGAGAGCATGCCGAACAACGGCTGCATGCACATGTACAAGAACAGCGCGCCGGTCATGATGAAGCTGGCCGTCTTGGCGTGCAGGCCGGCGGTGTTCACCAGGTACTTCTGCATGTAGGTGGTGAATGTGTAGAAAATCAGCGAACCGCCGGCGGTGTAGCCCAGCACGGTGATAAACGCGGCTTTGTGATGACGGAACAGCGCGGCCACACTGCCGGCGTTTTTGTCCTGGCGGGTTTCCTGGCTGGTGGTTTCTTTCAGGGTGCGACGCAGCAACAAGGAGATCAGCGCCGCAATCGCGCCGATCACGAACGGAATGCGCCAGCCCCAGGCGCGCAGTTCCTCTTCGCTGAGCAGCTGTTGCAGGATCACCACCACCAGCACGGCCAGCAATTGCCCGCCGATCAGCGTCACGTATTGGAACGAGGCGAAGAAGCCGCGCTGCCCCTTGAGCGCCACCTCACTCATATAAGTGGCCGTGGTGCCGTATTCGCCGCCCACCGACAACCCCTGGAACAACCGCGCCACCAGCAGCAATGCCGGGGCCCAGGCGCCGATATCCTTGTAGGTGGGCAGAAAGGCGATAACTAGCGAGCCGGCGCACATCATCAGCACCGAGATCATCATCGAGTTCTTGCGCCCGTGCTTATCGGCCACTCGACCAAACAGCCAGCCGCCGATCGGCCGCATCAGGAACCCGGCGGCGAACACACCGGCGGTGTTAAGCAGTTGAACGGTGGGATCATCCGATGGGAAAAACGCCGGAGCGAAATAAATGGCGCAGAAGGCATAGACGTAAAAGTCGAACCATTCGACCAGGTTGCCGGAAGAGGCACCGACAATCGCGAAGATGCGCTTGCTGCGTTCTTCGCCGGTGTAATGACTGGTGGTGGTGGTCATAGTGTTTTCACTCAGTGGGAACGGTTATAGCCTAGACACACTTTGCAACAGCCATGTTCCGAAAGCGGTGCCTGAGACGGCCTGATCGGGGGGCAAGCCCCTCCCACATCTTGACCGCACCGCCTATCAACTGTGGGAGGGGGCTTGCCCCCGATCAGGCCCTACCAAACGAATCAATAATCGAAGAACACCGTTTCCTTATCGGTCCCCTGCAAAATCACATTCCACTGATACACACCGTGCGCGTCCGGCTTGGCCACCAAGGTGCTCCGGCGCTCCGCGGGCACACAGGCCAGCAAAGGGTCATCCCCATTCAGTGCCTCGCCTTCGAAATAAATCCGCGTAAGCAAGTGCTTCACCAGACCACGGGCAAACACCAATATCACCAAGTGCGGTGCCTGGGTCGTGCCGTTGAGCCCCGGCACACTACCCGGTTTGATGGTGGTGAAGCGAAACCGCCCTTCGGCGTCCACCGGCACGCGGCCGAAGCCTTCAAAACTTGGGTCGAGGGCTTTGTCCTGCTCGTCCTCGGGGTGGTCGTACTTGCCGGCCGCGTTGGCCTGCCAGACTTCCAGCATGGCGTCATTGACGACCTCGCCCTTGCCATCCACCACTTGCCCGCTGATCGCCACGCGCTCGCCAAGGGTGGCCGGTTTGGTCAGGTCTTCGCGGTTCAGCCAGGTCAGACCAATGTGGTAGTACGGCCCGACGGTGTGGGACGTGGTTGCGTTGAGTGTCATCTTATTTCTCCATCGGCGTGGCATCGCGGCCGCGCAGGACGATGTCCCAGCGGTAGCCGAGGGCATAGGACGGAATGGTTTTTTCCAGATCGAAACGCGCGATCAGGCGTTCCTTGGCACGGGTGTCCGGCACGCAGTTGTAGATCGGGTCGTATTCGAGCAGCGGGTCGCCGGGGAAATACATCTGGGTCACCAAACGCGTCAGCACGCTGGGGCCGAACAGCGAAAAGTGGATATGGGCCGGACGCCACGCGTTGTGGTGGTTGCCCCACGGGTAGGCGCCGGGCTTGATGGTCTGGAACTGGTACCACCCGTCGGCGTCGGTAACGGTACGCCCGGTACCGGTGAAGTTGGGGTCCAGCGGCGCATCGTGCAGGTCGCGCGGGTGGTTGTAGCGCCCGGCCGCGTTGGCCTGCCAGATCTCCACCAGAATGCCTGGCACCGGCAGGCCGTTTTCATCCAGCACGCGGCCATGGATGATGATGCGTTCGCCCTGGGGCTCGCCGTCATGCTGGGCGGTGAGGTCGTTGTCCTTCTCACCGACCCGCTCGGCACCGATGGTCGGGCCGGTGATTTCCGACAAGGAATGGGGCAGAAACACCAACGGCTTGGACGGCGAACGCAGGTTCGTCGACTGGTACGCCGGATGCAGGTATTCAGGCTGGGTGCCCGCCTGGGGGCGCCGGTAACCGGGCTTATCACTCATGGAGCCATCCTCTCTTATTAGACTCAGACGCGTTCGATCGCCAGGGCCAGGCCTTGGCCGACGCCCACGCATAGGGTGGTCAGGCCTTTGCGGCCGCCGGTTTTTTCCAATTGATGCAGGGCCGTCAAGACCAGCCGCGCGCCGCTCATGCCCAATGGATGGCCAAGGGCAATAGCGCCGCCGTTCGGGTTGACCTGCGGCGCATCGTCGGCCAGGCCCAGTTCACGCAGCACGGCCAGGCCTTGGCTGGCGAAGGCTTCGTTGAGCTCGATCACGTCGAAATCGCTTACCGCCAGGTCCAGACGGGCCAACAGTTTGCGCACCGCCGGCACCGGGCCGATGCCCATTACGCGCGGGGCTACACCGGCACTGGCCATGCCCAATACGCGGGCGCGGGCCGTCAAACCGTGTTGGCGCACAGCCTCGGCGGACGCAAGAATCAGCGCCGCCGCGCCGTCGTTGACCCCCGAGGCATTGCCGGCGGTGACGCTCTTGTCGGGGCCGTTGACCGGCTTGAGTTTGGCCAGGGCTTCCAGGGTGGTGTCCCGTGGATGCTCATCGCGTTCCACCACGGTTTCGCCTTTTTTATGGAAGACCCGCACCGGCACGATTTCCTCGGCAAAGTAACCGGCGGCCTGCGCGGCAGCCGTGCGTTGCTGGCTGCGCAGGGCGAACGCGTCCTGGTCGGCGCGGGAGACGTTGTAGTCGTCGGCCACGTTATCGGCGGTTTGCGGCATCGCATCCACGCCGTATTGGGCTTTCATCAACGGGTTGATAAAACGCCAGCCGATGGTGGTGTCTTCCAGCGTCATGTTGCGCGAAAACGCGGCATCGGCCTTGCCCATCACAAAGGGCGCACGGGACATCGACTCGACGCCACCGGCAATCACCAACTCCATCTCGCCGCTGGCAATGGCACGAAACGCAGTGCCGATGGCCTCCATGCCCGAGGCGCACAAACGGTTGAGGGTCACGCCCGGCACGCTCTCCGGCAGGCCGGCCAGCAGCAACGCCATGCGCGCCACATTGCGGTTGTCTTCGCCGGCCTGGTTGGCACAGCCGAGGAACACCTCATCGACCGCGTCCCATTGCACCGACGGGTTGCGCGCCATCAGCGCCTTGATCGGCAGCGCCGCCAGGTCGTCGGCGCGTACGCTGGATAAACCACCGCCAAAGCGGCCGATGGGGGTGCGAATGGCGTCGCAGATAAATACCTCGCGCATCAGACTTCTCCCGGGGCTTGGCCATGAGCGGCGGCGGTGCGGGCTTCAAGGTCGCGCAGCGCGGTCAGCTCGACCTCAGTGGGTTCGGCGGTGGTGCTGACCTGTTCGGCGAAACGAATCGCCCAACCGGTGGCGGCCACCACCTGTTCACGGGTCACGCCGGGGTGCAGCGCGGTGACCACGAACTCATGGGTGCCCTCCTCCGGCTCCATGACGCACAGGTCGGTAATAATCCCTACAGGCCCTGCGCCTGGCAGACCCAGGCGTTTACGCGAGTCGCCGCCTTCGCCATGGCCGACCGAGGTGATGAAGTCCAGCTTGTCGACGAACGAGCGCGCCGACTGCTTGAGAATGATCAACACGCTCTTGGCCGAGCCGGCGATTTCCGGCGCGCCCCCGGCCCCCGGCAAACGCACCTTGGGCTGGTGGTAATCGCCGACCACGGTCGTGTTGATATTGCCGAAACGGTCGACCTGGGCCGCGCCGAGGAAGCCCACGTCAATGCGCCCGCCTTGCAGCCAGTAACGGAAAATTTCCCCAGTGGGCACCACGGTGTCGGCGGTTTCCGCCAGCTCGCCATCACCGATGGACAGCGGCAGCACGGACGGCTTGGCGCCGATCGGGCCGGATTCGTAGATCAGCACCACGTCCGGCGATGAGGTCAGGCGCGCCAGGTTGGCGGCCTTGGAGGGCAGGCCGATGCCGACGAAGCACACCGAACCGTTGTTGAGGCGGCGCGCGGCGGCGACGGTCATCATCTCATTGGTCGAATAGGTCATTACTTGGCCTCCGGTGCGGCGGCCAGCTTGGCCTGGAACTCAGTGAAATCGGCAGTGCCGCGGATGTAGTCGTCGATCCATGCGGTAAAGGTCTCACGGTCGCGAGCGATTGGGTCCCACGCCTGATAGAAACGGTTATCCCGCTCGTTGTAGCCATGGGCGTAGGACGGGTGCGCGCCGCCGGGCACATGGCACACCGCTGTCAGGGCCCAGGTCGGCAGCACACAGCTGTTCATCGGCGCGTTCAGGTCGTCGACGATTTCTTCCACGGTGACGATGCAACGCTTGGCGGCCAGCGCGGCTTCTTTCTGCACACCTAGAATGCCCCAGAGCAACACGTTGCCCTTGCGGTCGGCCTTCTGCGCGTGAATCACCGTGACATCCGGGCGCACCGACGGCACCGCTGCCAGCACTTCGCCGGTGAATGGGCAAGTCACGCTCTTGATCAGCGGGTTGACCTTGGGCAAGTCGGAACCGGCGTAAGCGCGCAGCACCGCGAACGGTAGGCCGGAGGCCCCGGCTACGTAAGCATTGGCCAGGTCGGCGTGGCTGTGTTCTTCGATCTCCAGCGGTTGCGGCCACTGTTTTTCGACCGCGTCCCGCAGACGATGCAGGGAGCCTACGCCGGGGTTGCCGCCCCAGGAAAAAATCAGCTTGCGGGCACAACCGGCACCGATCAATTGGTCGTAGATCAGGTCAGGCGTCATGCGTACCAGCGTCAGGTCTTTCTTGCTTTGACGAATGATTTCATGACCCGCTGCCGTAGGAATGAGGTGGGTAAAACCTTCCAGTGCGACGGTGTCGCCGTCGTTGACGAATTGCTTTACCGCATCACGCAGGGCAAGGATTTCAGCCATGGGGGTCGGGCTCCCGGTGTTGATCGAAAAAGGCGCTGAGGGCGCGCCGAGTGCTTGCAGATTAAGCCGGGCAAATGGGCCGAACAATCCGATAATCGACTAAGCGTTCGATTATCGAACTGATTGTTGGCAGGCTATCGATCAGGTCGCGTCGGCATGGCTGACCATGCCTTTGATCACAACGGCGGTGGTGGCCAGTGCGGCGGGAATAACCAGGGCGGTGAGCACTTGCTCGAAGTTCCAGCCCAGGCCCAGCAGCGTGGCGCCCATCCAGGCCCCGAGAATCGCGCCGAAACGCCCAATGCCGAGCATCCACGACACCCCAGTGGCGCGGCCTTGGGTCGGGTAGAAGCGCGCCGCCAGGGAAGGCATCGCCGATTGCGCGCCGTTGACGCACATCCCGGCGATCAGCACCAGGGTTGCCAGTAGCGTGATGTTGCCCAGGCTCTGCCCGACCGCGTAGGCAAATACACCGGCCAGCAGGTAAAACGTACCGATGACCTTGTGCGGGTTGAACCGGTCCATCGCCCAGCCCACGCCGACCGCGCTCAATACACCGCCGAACTGGAACAGCGCGCCGATAAACGCGGCCTGCTCCATGCTCGCGCCGCTGTCGCGCATCAGGGTCGGCAGCCAACTGGTCAGCAGGTACACGATCACCAGGCCCATGAAGTAGGTCAGCCATAGCAACAAGGTGCCGGCGCTGTAGGTGCCGGAAAAGATCACCGCGAACACGTTGCGTGCCTTCACGGTTTTTTGTTCGGGCACACTGAAATGGGTGGCCTGAGCGACGAGATTGGGTTCGATGGGCGAGAGGGTCCGGCGCACTTTGTCGGTGCCACGGTTGCGTACCACCAGATAACGCGCCGATTCCGGCAACCACACCAGCAGCACCACGGCCAGGATCAACGGCAGAATGCCGCCGATCAACAACAGGCTATGCCAGCCAAACGCGGGGATCAGCTTGGCCGAGATAAATCCGCCGCCGGCCATGCCCAGGTTGAAGCCGCAGAACATGCTGGTCACCAGCAGCGACTTATGGCGTTCAGGGGTGTATTCGGAGAGCAAGGTGGTGGCGTTGGGCATGCCTGCGCCTAGGCCCAAGCCGGTGAGAAAACGCAACACCAGCAACTGATCGACGCTGCTGCTGTAGGCCGAAGCCAGGCTGAATGCACCGAACACCAGCACCGCGCCTACCAGCACGACTTTGCGCCCGAAACGGTCGGCAAGCGGGCCGGAGCCCAGGGCACCGAACACCATGCCGATCAACGCGGCGCTCATCACCGGGCCAAGGCTGGCGCGGTCGATGCCCCAGTCCTGGGACAAAGCCGGCGCGATAAAGCCCATGGCCGCTGTATCGAGGCCATCGAGAAACACGATCAGGAAACATAGGATGACCACGCGCCACTGATAGCGCGACAGTGGCTGGCTATTGATAAAGGACTGCACGTCCAAAGAAGTACCGACAGAAGGCTGATTCATTATTTTTATTCCACACCGATGGCGGGCTGACGGCCTGGGGCCGTCATTCTTATTAAAGGGCGCTGGAACAGCGCTGCCGCACATTAATAAGCCGGGGGAAACACCGTCAATTGATCAGACCGGGATCTGTGCGGTCACCGAACACTTAGGCAAACAGCTGCGCACTCAGCTCGCGGCTGGCGCTGAGCATATTGGGCAAGAAACGCTGCTCCAGCTCGCTGCGACTGACCCGCCCGGCGTGGGTGCTCACATTCAGCGCCGCGAGCACTTGGCCGGAGGCGTCATACACCGGCACGGCGATGGAGCGCAGGCCTTGTTCGAGTTCCTGATCGACGATGCACCAGCCCTGCTGACGCACCTGTTGAAGGCATTCGAACAAGGCTTGAGGCGTGGTAAGGGTACGGCTGGTTTTGGTTTGCAGGTCGGCGTGGTCGAGGTAGTCCTGTAGCGATGCGTCGTCCAGCGCTGCCAGCAGGATGCGACCCATGGAGGTGCAATACGCCGGCAAACGCCCGCCGACGGAGAGGTCCACAGAGATCAGGCGCTGAGTGGTGGCCGAACGGGCGATATAGAGGATGTCGTCGCCTTCGAGGGTTGCCATGTTGCAGGCTTCATGGAGTTGCTCGCTCATGCGATCCAGATAGGGCTGTGCCGATACCGCCAGCGGCGTGGACGACAGGTACGCGTGGCCCAGGGTCAGGACCTTGGGCAGCAGCGAATAGGTACGCCCGTCGGTGGTGGCGTAGCCGAGTTTGATCAGGGTGTGCAGGCAACGGCGCACGGCGGCACGCGGGATTTCGGTGCGATGGCTGATCTGGGCGATGGTCAGGTGGCGTTTGCGCTCCTGGAAGGCTTGCACCACGGCGAGGCCGCGGGCCAGGGAGGTCATGAAGTCGGGATCACCGGTAAACGCCTGGATGCGTTTTGCCGGCGAGGCAACGATCGGAGGGGCTACGGACGCGAAAGAATTGCGCAATTGATCGTTCATCTCGATGCCTTCTCTTATTGTCAGCCGCACGGGGAGGTTTGCCGGGTATTACAAGCCGCGCCGGCCGCGTGATACAAGGTAGGGCCGACGACATCGTGCGATTATCGAACGAGTATTCGATTATCGCAATTCGCCGCACCTCCCCCGGGGGTTCCGCGCTCAACCTGATGGTTCTGCAGACTTATACAAATGATCTTGGCCGTTAAAGCAAATGCGGACTTTCTGACGCCAGACATTTATTAATACTCACACGTGGGTGTAACAAAACACTCACACACCGTTGAAGCTTTTTAACTTCATACCGATAGTGTTATTCAGATGCGCCGCTATAATGCACCCTGTGCTCAGGCCCATTCGACGTTGCTAGCGCAACCGGGCCCGAAACCGTGCACAGGCAGTGCATGACCGAGCGCAACTACTTGCCTGAATGACCGCCGCGTCTGTCTTCTGTATTTTCAAACTTGAACACGACAACGGTTCAACTTTGAACAATCCGGGACGGCCATCAGGCATGACGCTTGAACTTAAATACACTCAACTCATTTAGGTAACAATGTGACGAAAGATGAACTGCGCGCGGAACTTGAGCGCCAGGAACAACGTTACAAGGACGTTTACGGCGGGGAAGTCACCACCTACGCCGCCCAGCCTGAACCTGAGCGCAAACCGTGGCGCAAGCGCGCCAGCCTGCTGGATCAGGCGTTTGCCCAGGAAATCCAAAAGATAGAACAGGAACTCAAGGCCGAAGAGCCATAAGCGATTCGGTTACAGCCTGGGTGTGGCATTGGCTGCTGGCGTATGGCTAGCAGCCGGCTTCTTGGCATCTCACCACTCACAGTAAAATTTCATACAAATGTTTCCGACATGACATTTTGGTGACATTCCCCCTCCTCGCACGCCCTCTGCTTTATAAATCAAACACTTGCCAAAGCCCCGGAATCCCTGGGATACACGCCGTCCCTGGGTATTTTTTCATTGATGAATGTTACCGATGAGCAGCTAGTGCATCGATTACCGAGGTTTTCTGGCATAATCGCGCCCCCTTACGACCGGGTCAGAAAACCTTCATGATCGATTTATTCAGCGGACTGGATGCGTGGGTTCTAGTGAGCCTGTTGCTCGCCCTGGCCTTTGTCCTCGCCTTCGAGTTCATCAATGGCTTTCATGACACCGCTAACGCGGTGGCCACAGTCATCTATACCAAAGCCATGCCGCCACACCTGGCCGTGTTCTTCTCTGGGGTGTTCAACTTCCTCGGCGTGTTGCTCGGCGGTGTGGGTGTCGCTTACGCCATCGTGCATCTGCTGCCGGTGGAGCTGCTGATCAATGTGAATACCGGCCATGGTCTGGCCATGGTCTTCTCATTATTGGCGGCGGCGATCACCTGGAACCTCGGCACCTGGTATTTCGGCATCCCTGCTTCCAGTTCCCACACCTTGATCGGCTCGATCCTCGGTGTCGGCCTGGCCAACGCACTGATCAACGATATCCCCCTGGCTGACGGTGTGAACTGGCAGAAAGCGATCGATATCGGTGCCTCCCTGGTGTTCTCGCCGATGGCCGGGTTCCTGGTCGCGGCCCTGGTGCTGATCGGCCTGAAGTGGTGGCGCCCGCTGTCGAAGATGCACAAGACGCCGGACCAGCGCCGCAAGCTCGACGACAAGAAGCACCCGCCGTTCTGGAACCGTCTGGTACTGGTGATCTCGGCCATGGCCGTAAGCTTCGTGCACGGTTCCAACGACGGTCAGAAGGGTATCGGCCTGATCATGCTGGTGCTGATCGGTATCGTGCCGGCGCAGTTCGTACTCGACCTGGGCAGCACCACTTACCAGATCGAACGCACCCGCGACGCCACCGTGCATTTGAGTCAGTTCTATCAGCGCAATAACGAAACCCTCGGCGAGTTCCTGGCCCTGGGCAAAAGCATGAAGGACGACCTGCCGGGCAAGTTCCAGTGCAACCCGCAACAGACCGAGCCGACCATCAACGCGCTGGTCAACACCTTGAAAGGTGTGTCCGACTACCATTCGCTGAGCGCCGATCAACGTATCGAAGTGCGTCGCTACCTGCTTTGCCTGGACGACACCGCGAAGAAAGTCGGCAAGCTGCCAGGCCTGGATGCCCGTGAGAAATCCGACCTCGACAAGCTGCGCAAAGACCTGACCGCCACCACCGAGTACGCACCGTTCTGGGTGATCCTGGCCGTTGCACTGGCCCTGGGCCTGGGCACCATGGTTGGTTGGAAGCGCGTAGTGCTGACCATCGGCGAGAAGATCGGCAAGCAAGGCATGACCTACGCCCAAGGCATGTCGGCGCAGATCACCACGGCGAGCATGATTGGCCTGGCCAACATCTTTAGCCTGCCGGTGTCGACTACCCATGTGCTGTCGTCCGGCGTTGCCGGCACCATGGTTGCCAACAAAAGCGGCCTGCAAGGCGGCACGGTCAAGACCATCCTGATGGCCTGGGTGCTGACCTTGCCGGCGACGGTGGCGTTGTCGGCCGGGTTGTTCTGGCTGGCGTCCAAGGCGCTGGGTAGCTGATCGCCCTGCGCTGAATAAAGAAGGTGCGGCCTCGCAGGAGGACCGCACCTTTTTTTATGGCTGCGCATTAATGCCAGGCATAAATAACAGGCAAAAAAAAAGGGCGACCGAAGTCGCCCAAAATGCCTTGCGTGCTCATGTAACCCGGAAAGACCTAAGGTTTTTTACGCTTATGCGCGTCTTTCCAGATAAAAATTCCAAACCCTACAAAGAACAACACCATGAGGCTGACCGTCAGCACTCCGGCAAACACCACATTATCGATAAACATGACCGGCCTCCTGTGCTTGCCCTGTTGCGATGGGGCTAAGTTAATGGAGAAGGCACATTGGAAAATTGACGGGGATCAATGTCGCCCGCAACGGGGCGTAAAGGAGGGAAATAACTGACCTGCATCAATAGATGCAGGCCATTTCAACGCTTTTTAGGTTTGTTTTTTGGTTTCTTCTTGGCTTTTCCAAGGGGCATGGCCTGTTCGAATGCCTGGCGAACTTCATTCAGACGTTTCTCGTTAAGGTCATGCACCCGCTTGGCGCGTTCGGCATTCAGGTCGATCAGCTTGGGTTCATCACTCATGGCTTGGCTTTTGTGGTGGCGGGAATGCCCCAATAATGCGGCCAACCCCGCCCCACGGCAAATCAGCGAACGACAAAAGGCAGGCCATCGACCAAGATCGGCGCATCTGCCCAACCGTTCGAGGTGCATTCAGGTGGCACTGCACAAAGACCCTCCGCCGTTGCTGGCCCTGCGTGCGTTCGAAGCCGTGGCACGGAAGTTGACTTGGGCGAGCATCAATCGGGCTTGATCGCCTTCACGCTCGTCGACTGGGATGGGTTCGAACTCAAACGGCGGTTGGGCTTACAGGGCATCAACATCGGCGCCAACGGCGTGGCCTACAGCCGTGGGACATGCAGGCACGGGGCCTGTCCAGCATTGCGCGCATCTGCGTCTGCCCGCTCTAAGACGATGACGATATCGATGCCCTGCTAAACGCCCTGCGGGCGTTGCGTCGCTAGACTTCGACGTCCACCCACAGGCCCTGGCGCGGCGCGTCCTCAATCAGCGGCACTACCGGCACAGTGTTATCGGCGTTGAGCAGATCGCCGGGGATGGCCAGGTGCTGCTCGGGATCTTCATCCGCCTCGCGCCGACGCTTCTGCTGCTCCTGCTGACGACGTTGTTCCTCGCGCAGCAGAAAAGTGGATTGTTCCGCATCGCCCTTTTTCAGATCGATCGTGCTTTCGTTGGAGCCTTGTTGCACGGGCACCACGGGCGGGATATCCGGCTTCTGGCGCACCGGATCGAGTTGTGACGTGACCGGCACAACGCTGACGGGCAACATGGGTGGCAGCATAAGTTTTCATCTCCTGATCTCAGGCTGTCGGCGTAGTGCGGAGCGACTTGAGCGCCACGGTTTGAAGCTGTGACCCAGTCGACACTCGCAAGTGCCCGCCACCCGTCGATTCAGCGCCCAAGGCGGCATGCAAACGGCGTAGTTTTTGTCAGAGTCCTTGGGCGGTGGACCTTGTTCCGTTAAGATAGTCGGCTTTTTCACGGCGGGAGTCAGGCAGCATGGCGCAGCAGTATCAACCGGGGCAACGCTGGATTAGTGACAGCGAAGCAGAGCTGGGGTTAGGCACCGTTCTGGCACAGGACGGCCGCTTGTTGACCGTGCTCTATCCGGCCACTGGCGACACCCGCCAGTATGCGCTACGGAATGCGCCTCTGACCCGTGTGCGGTTCTCGCCGGGCGACTCCATCACCCATTTCGAAGGCTGGAAAATGACCGTGCAGGAAGTCGACGACGTCGACGGTCTGCTGGTGTATCACGGCCTCAATGGGCAGAACGAGCAGGTCACCCTGCCGGAAACCCAACTCTCCAATTTCATTCAGTTCCGCCTGGCCAGCGACCGGTTGTTCGCCGGGCAGATCGACCCGCTGGCCTGGTTCTCGCTGCGCTACCACACCCTGGAACACACCAGCCGCCAACTGCAATCTTCGCTATGGGGCCTGGGCGGCGTACGTGCGCAACCTATCGCGCACCAACTGCATATCGCCCGTGAAGTCGCTGACCGTATCGCGCCGCGGGTATTGCTGGCCGACGAAGTGGGCTTGGGCAAAACCATCGAAGCCGGCCTGGTGATCCATCGCCAACTGCTGTCGGGCCGCGCCAATCGCGTGCTGATCCTGGTTCCGGAAAACCTGCAGCACCAATGGCTGGTGGAAATGCGCCGCCGCTTCAACCTGCAGGTTGCGCTGTTCGACGAAGAACGCTTTATCGAAAGCGATGCCACCAACCCCTTCGAAGACACCCAGCTCGCACTGGTGGCCCTGGAATGGCTGGTGGACGACGAGAAAGCCCAGGACGCGCTGTTCGCCGCCGGCTGGGACCTGCTGGTGGTCGACGAAGCCCATCACCTGGTGTGGCATGAAGACAAGGTCAGCCCGGAATACGCGCTGGTCGAGCAACTGGCCGAGGTCATTCCCGGCGTGCTGCTGCTGACCGCAACCCCGGAGCAACTGGGCCAGGACAGCCACTTCGCGCGCCTGCGCCTGCTTGACCCGAACCGCTTCCATGACCTGCAAGCCTTCCGTGCCGAGAGCGAAAACTATCGCCCGGTGGCCGAAGCCGTGCAGGAACTGCTGGACAAGGGTCGTCTGTCGCCGGCCGCACACCAGACCATCCACGGCTTCCTCGGCAACGAAGGCGAAGCGCTGCTCACCGCCGTCAACGATGGCGACACCGATGCCAGCGCCCGTCTGGTGCGTGAGCTGCTGGACCGCCACGGCACCGGCCGCGTGCTGTTCCGCAACACCCGCGCCGCGGTGCAGGGGTTCCCGGAGCGCAAGTTGCACGCCTACCCGCTGCCGAACCCGGACGAATACCTCGAATTGCCCCTGGGCGAGCACGCCGAGTTGTACCCGGAAGTCAGCTTCCAGTCGCAGCCGGATATCGACGAAGAAAACCGCTGGTGGCGTTTCGACCCACGGGTCGAGTGGCTGATCGACCAGCTGAAAATGCTCAAGCGCACCAAGGTCCTGGTGATCTGCGCCCACGCTGAAACCGCCATGGACCTGGAGGACGCCCTGCGCGTGCGTTCCGGCATTCCGGCCACGGTGTTCCATGAAGGCATGAACATTCTTGAGCGTGACCGCGCCGCCGCCTACTTCGCCGATGAGGAATTCGGCGCCCAGGTGTTGATTTGTTCGGAAATCGGCAGTGAAGGCCGCAACTTCCAGTTCGCCCACCACCTGGTGCTGTTCGATCTGCCGTCCCACCCGGACCTGCTGGAGCAGCGGATCGGCCGTCTGGACCGGATCGGCCAGAAACATGTGATCGAACTGCATGTGCCGTACCTGGAAACCAGCCCGCAGGAGCGGCTGTTCCAGTGGTACCACGAAGCGCTGAACGCCTTCCTCAACACCTGCCCGACCGGCAACGCCTTGCAGCATCAGTTCGGCCCGCGTCTGCTGCCGCTGCTGGAAAACGCCGACGATGGCGAGTGGCAAGCGCTGATCGACGAGGCCCGTGCCGAGCGCGAGCGTCTGGAAGAGGAACTGCACACCGGTCGCGACCGCCTGCTGGAACTCAACTCCGGCGGTGCAGGTGAAGGCGATGCGCTGGTGGAAGCCATCCTGGAGCAGGACGATCAGTTCGCACTGCCGATCTATATGGAAACCCTGTTCGATGCGTTCGGTATCGACAGCGAAGATCATTCGGAAAATGCACTGATCCTCAAGCCCAGCGAAAAGATGCTCGACGCCAGTTTCCCCTTGGGCGACGACGAAGGCGTGACCATCACCTACGATCGCGACCAGGCGCTGTCGCGCGAAGACATGCAGTTCATCACCTGGGAACACCCGATGGTGCAGGGCGGCATGGACCTGGTGCTGTCCGGTTCCATGGGCAACACCGCCGTGGCGCTGATCAAGAACAAGGCGCTCAAACCCGGCACCGTACTGCTTGAACTGCTGTATGTCAGTGAGGTGGTGGCGCCGCGTTCGCTGCAACTGGGTCGCTACCTGCCACCGGCGGCCCTGCGCTGCCTGCTGGACACCAATGGCAACGACCTGGCCGGTCGAGTGTCGTTCGAAACCCTCAACGATCAATTGGAAAGCGTGCCACGGGCCAGCGCCAACAAGTTCGTACAGGCCCAGCGCGATCAACTCACCCCGCGCATCAACGCCGGTGAAGAGAAGATCACCCCGCGCCATGCCGAACGCGTGGCCGAAGCCAAACGTCGCCTGGCGGCGGATACCGATGAAGAACTGGCGCGCCTGACCGCCTTGCAAGCGGTCAACCCGACCGTACGCGACAGCGAACTGGTTGCCCTGCGCCAGCAGCGCGAGCAAGGCCTGGCCATGCTCGACAAAGCTGCGCTGCGTCTGGAAGCGATTCGGGTGCTGGTGGCGGGTTGATGACTCTCCTGCCCTGCTGACCTTATCGGGGGCAAGCCCCCTCCCACATTGATCTGTGATCGACATGACAACTCGGTCAACTGTGGGAGGGGGCTTGCCCCCGATGGCATCACCTCAGTCTCAAGCGGTCGCGGCAACAGCCGGCACTTCAACCGCACTTAACCCCTCCTTCATCCGCTTGGCATCCCGCACAAAACTGCGCGAGGCCTGGAACAGAAACAGCATCGTCAACAACAGCGCCACCGGAATCAGGTACATGGCGTCGTGCAACCCCACGGCCTTGTAGGCTTCCGTCATCTGTTGCGCCCCGTCCGCATACATCGCCGAATGGGCAAAGTAGTCGGACAAACCGCCAACTACAATCGGCCCCATGCCGCCGCCCAGCAGGTACAACCCAGCAAAAAACAGCGCCATCGCCGTAGCCCGCAGGCGCGGTTCCACCACGTCTTGAATCGCGGTGTAGACACAGGTGTAGAAGTTGTACGCAAACAACCAGCCAACGCTGAACAGCGCGATAAACACGCCGATTTCAATGCGCCCGGCATGCAGGGCCCAGGCGGTAGTGACGGTGGAAATAATCAAGCTGCAGGCGGCGAACAACAGCCGACCATTGGCAATCCGCTGGTGAATCTTATCGGCGATCCAGCCGCCCAAGGTCAGGCCGACCAGGCCGGTCACACCGACGATAACCCCAGTGGCCACCGCCGCGTCTTGCAACGGCAGCAGAAAATAGCGCTGCAACATCGGCACCAGAAAGGAATTGCACGCGTAAGTCGCGAAGTTGAAGCACAGCCCGGCCAGTACCAGCCACAGGAATGTCGGCACCGCCAGCACACGGCGGATCGGGCGGTCGACACGCGTCTGCGACACCTGCACAGTCTCGGCCGCGCCACGCTTGGGCTCTTTGATATAGAACATGAACACCGCCAGGATCAGCCCCGGCACTGCGGCAATAAAGAACGGCGCGCGCCAGCTGTCGAACGCCTTGACCATCGCCCCGATGGTAAAGAACGCCAATAGCAGGCCCAACGGTAGACCGAGCATGAATATCCCCATGGCGCGGGCGCGGCGGTGCGCTGGGAACAGGTCGCCAATCAGCGAGTTAGCGGCCGGTGCGTAGCTGGCTTCGCCGATGCCGATGCCCATGCGCACCAGCAGAAAACTCCAGAAACTGCCTACCAAGCCGTTGACCGCCGTCAGCCCGCTCCAGGCAAACAGGCCCCAGCCCATCAATTTGCTGCGCGAACCGGTATCGGCCAGACGCCCCAGGGGCAGGCCGGCGATGGCATAGACGATGGTGAAGGCGGTGCCGATGATGCCGAGCTGGAAGTCGCTCAGGTGCCATTCCATGCGAATGGGTTCGATGATGATCGCCGGGATAGTGCGATCAAAGAAATTGAACAGGTTGGCGAGGAACAGCAGGAACAGAATGCGCCAGGCATTCGCCGCTTGGGTCGAGTTCTGCATGGGTCCGTCTCTTTTATTGTTATGAGAGCTGCGATGCCCGCTGCATCCTGCTCAGGTTCCTGCAACATAGTCACGCTGGCGGTGGTTGTCTGTAATGATTCGTAAAGCTGATAGGACGTAATTTCACCCGGCGCTGCGGGACTTTGCGTACGCAAAATATATGTGCGCCCCCCTCTTCCCAATGGCGATGGCGTGGATAGAATGGCGAGCCTTCCTGTAGTGCCCCTATCCCACTTTTCGTATCGATGACGCCCATGTCCGAAGCCAGTCCGTGTCTGAGTTGCGGTGCCTGCTGTTCCTATTTTCGCGTGTCATTCTTCTGGGGCGAGTGCGCCTCGTCGGGGGGCACGGTGCCCGATGATCTGGTGGTACAGATCAACCCCACCCGCGTGGCGATGATCGGCACCGACCAAAAGCCCGCGCGTTGCTGCAGCCTAGAGGGCCAGGTGGGCGAAGGCACCCGTTGCACGATCTACGAACAACGCTCCAGCGTCTGCCGCGAGTTTGAATCGTCTTGGAGCCAGGGCGTGCAGAACGTCGACTGCGATGCTGCGCGCGCTGCGTTCGGCCTGGCGCCGTTGCCAGCACCGTTCGAAGTGGAGCTTCCCATCAGCGCTTAGCATCAAACGCTATGAACGGCATGCCGAAATGGTCCAGAGCAAAGTGCCATTAGCCATGGAAAATCCCGCGAGGCTTCTATACTCGACCTCATAGGTCATCGCCGTAGGCAGTGACGTGACCCTATGACAGGACATGCTATGGAATGGCTAGGTCTGCACTTTTTTACCGACCTTCCAGCGAACGGGCACTTATTACTCAACTGCAGTCATAACCCATTCCTGGTGCTGCTGGCTTATTTGGTCGCCTGCGCGGCGGGGTTCGGCACGCTGGACATGGCTGAACGGGTCGGCCATGTCGAAAACCCCACCGCCCGCCGCCACTGGCGCTGGCTGGGTGCGGGTTGCCTGGCCGGCGGCATCTGGTCGACTCACTTCATCAGCATGCTGGCCTTCCAGGCTCCCATCGCGTTTCACTACGAACTGCTCACAACCTTCACGTCCCTGTTGATCGCCCTCGTCGCTTCGCTGTTCGCAATGAAAACCCTCAGCCATACGAAGGTGCGACTGCATCAATACCTGCTCGCAGCTGTGTGGATAGGCATCGGCATCGCCCTGATGCATTACGTCGGCATGTCGGCCATGCGCTCTCAGGCCCAAATGTATTTCGACTCATGGCTGCTGCTGGCCTCAATCGGCATTGCCATGGGCGCCAGCCTGGCGGCGTTGTTGCTGTCGAGTTACCTGCGCACCGGCGCCGGAATATTCCATCAACTGCTCAAATACGCCGCCAGCCTGGTGCTGGGCGCGGGCATTATCAGCATGCATTTCACCGGAATGGCAGCCCTGCAATTGGTGGTGCCAACGGGTGCAGACCTTTCGCTACGGCTGGACAACAATCCCATCCAATTGGGTCTGTCGGTGGCTGTCATCACCCTGCTGGTCATCAGCAGCAGCATCAGCGCGGCCCTGGCGGACAAGAAGCTGCAGCACAAGGAACGCGATTTGCGCCGAGTCAACGCATTGCTCAGCGAACTGGACCAAGCTCGCGCCTCCTTGCAGCAGGTGGCCCATTACGATGCGCTGACCAGCCTGCTCAATCGTCGCGGGTTCAACCAGGTCTTTGCGGAGAAAGTCGTAGAAAATACCGTGAACCACGGCATGATGGCGGTGATCTTCCTCGATATCGATCATTTCAAGCGCATCAACGATAGCCTCGGCCATGACGCCGGCGACCAGCTCCTGACAGTGCTGGCCAGCCATATCAAAGGCTCGGTACGCAGCCATGCCGACGTGGTCGCCCGGTTCGGCGGCGACGAGTTCTGCATCCTCATCAGCATTCACCACCGCGATGAAGCGCGGCATCTGGCCCAACGCATCATGCAGAAAATGAAAGAACCAGTGGAACTGGCGGGCCGTCGGATGGTGATGACCACCAGCATCGGCATCAGCCTGTTTCCCGATGACGGTCAGACATGCGAAGAGCTGCTCAAAACCGCCGACCTGGCGCTTTATCAGTCCAAAGATGCGGGGCGCAACAGCCTGAATTTCTTCAGTTCCAACTTGAAGACCCGCGCCACCCTCGAATTGCAATTGGAAGAAGAACTGCGCAGTGCCCTGCGTACCGGAACCCAATTGGTGCTGTTCTACCAACCGATCTTCGACATGAAACTGGGCAAAGTCAGTCGCCTGGAAGCCCTGGTACGCTGGCAGCATCCACAGCACGGGCTGCTAGCCCCCGATCGGTTTATCGAGATTGCCGAAAACAACGGCTTGATCGCCGACTTGGACCACTGGGTGCTGCGCCAAGCCTGCCATGACCTGAGCCTGCTCACGGACCGGGGCTACACCGACTTGACCCTCTCGGTGAACTGCTCAGCCCTGAACCTGGAGCGGGATGAGCTGGCGGATGAAATCGAAGACGCTCTGCGCTTCAGCGGCCTGGCCGCCAATCGACTGGAGCTGGAAGTGACCGAGAACGCGCTGATGGGCAATATCAGTAGCACTCTGGCGCTGCTGCGGCAAATTCGCTCACTGGGCGTGTCGCTGGCGATTGATGATTTCGGCACCGGCTATTCGTCCCTCGCCTATCTCAAACGCTTGCCGCTCAACACATTGAAGATCGATTGCTCGTTTATCCAAGATATTCCCAAGTCCACCGCCGATATGGAGATCGTCCAGGCGATCATTGGCATGGGCCATACCCTTCACCTCCAAGTAGTGACCGAAGGCGTGGAAACCCAGAGCCAATTCGAACTGCTGCACGGCCTGGGCTGCGATTTCATCCAAGGCTACCTGTTAAGTCCGGCGGTGGCCGTCAGCGACATCATTGGCGTGGTTCAGGGCATTGAGCGGCGCAACCCTCTCCACCGGATGCGCGCCGCCGCCAGCAAGGAGTCGGCACTTTTGAAGGAGCCTTCGGCCAGCCGCAGCGGCTCCGGTTCGATCGTAAGGCCCATCCGTTGATCATCAATCTTTGGCATTTCGCCATCATTTCCCTAAAGATCGCCGACGAACGGCCGATTCATCAGAGTCCGCATCAGCGTTTTCTTGAGTGCTTCAGCCTCAAGCTCAACGGCGCAGGACAACGACGCACTGTAAAGTCGCGAACTCCCATTCCGTGATGGCCTTTTGATGCACTTCAGCCATCCGCCCAGGCACATGGCGCACAATGACTTCTAAAAATAACTCTGCCAACGTGGTATCCGACGTGTTGCTCACAGCTCCTGCGGAAAAAACCTCAGGTTCAAAGTCATTGAGCACCCCCTCCGCGCTGGCCACTCAGCAGTATTTGTACTTCACCGAAACCAACACCGACCGCATTCTCGATAACCTCGACGGCCTGCGCGACATGGTGTTCCCGCGCCCACCCCACGCCGAAGGCGATGGCGAACAGCACAGCGACCAGGAATTCCCCTCGGTGTGCCTGATCGGCCTGGGCCGTTGCGGTTCCAACATCGCTCTGGACGTGGCAGAACTGGTGTACAACGCGCGCAAGTTTTACCTGAACGAGTTCAGCACTGAAGACAAGTCGATCGATAAGGGTTACAGCCCGGCCCAATGGATTCGCAACAACTTGCGGCTGGGCAGCGGCAAGGCCAGCAAACCGGTGTTCCTGGTGGAGCCGCTGGTGATGCTGGGCGACCTGGATAAAGACATCGCCGGGCGTATCCGCTTCTCGCGCAAAAACGAAAAGAGCGGCTTCCTGCGCGATTACAGCAAAATGAAAATCATGGACCTGTCGGAAGTGCATGCCGGCGGCGCCGGTAACGCCCCGATCCTCGGCCAGTACCTGGCCAAGATCATCCTCAACAAAGATACCCAGCGTTTCTCCAGCCCCGACTGGAAGATGATCCACTCGTACCTCATCGACTCCTGCGGCATCAAAGCCAACCAGTCGCGCCTGTATTTTTCGATTTTCAGCGCCGGCGGCGGCACCGGCTCGGGGATGGCGTCCGAATTCGGCCTGGCCCAACAACACTCGTACATGAACAAAACGTTCGATACCAAACCCGCCGACGAGCACGACAGCAAGAGCGGACATGCCTTTGTATTCGAGCCGATCTTCACCAGCGGCATTTGCGTACTGCCGAATATTTCCGACCACCGCAGCGAAATGTCCGAGGCCTTGCACATCAACGCCGGGCGCCTGCTGTGCAAATACCTTTCCGAAGAATGGGACTTCTCGTACAACTTCGCCAATGAAGACAGCAGCGAAGCCAGCGTAAAGGGCCGTATCCGGCCGTGGAACGCCATGATGCTGATCTCCAACGACATCATGCGTTACGCCGAAGAGAGCGACGACGGCAATATCCAAAACATTGATGTCAATGCCATGGAGAAACACGCCAACCAGTACATCTCCCAGCAGATCTTCAACATCCTCACGGCCCAGGCGGTGACCACCGACTACGACCAGAACTATTTCCGCCGCGCCGGTATCGACATCGGCGAAACCATTCGCCTGGATGCCAACGACCTGTTTATGAGCCTGGCCGGCCCGGTGGCGATTGCCTACGCCGAATCCGTGGTCCCGGAAACCCCGGCGCCGTCGAATGACAAGTTCAAGGTCTTCGAAAAAGAACCTCAGCGCCTGAACATCGACGACCTTTTCTTCCGCTCCATCGATTTGCCGCACTTCAATAAAGTCACCCAGGCCATCGAAGGCATCAGCCTGTTGCCGATCGAGTCCAAGCGTTACAAGGCGTCCCTGGAACAATACAAGAACTCCGGCTATGACGCGGCGGCGCTGCACGACCTGCACTTCTTCAAGAACTGCTCGTCGGTGGTGTCGATCGTCTCGCTGCCCAAGGACTACAAGCTGTCCTATATGGACCTGAATCGGCTCAAGACTCACCTCAACAGCCTGTTCCCCAACACCACGCTCAAGCGCTATGCCCTGGTGATCGGCGCGTCGGCCAACCTGTCGCTGACCACCTTGATCGCCAAGAGCCCGTGCCTGTCGGACGACTTCCTCACCTTGATCGTGGCGTTTATCAAACGCTGCTTTGCGCGCAACCCGTATCGCTTCGACGACACTCTGGACAACTCGATCCTGGACTTCATCATCCACGAGGACTTCGACGAAGACCGTATCGACGAGTTGCTCAATGAGTTTGAAAACCCGGCGAAGATCCTCGATACCAACTGGTACGCGATCAAACCGATGTATGAGAAGAAGTACCGCGAGCTGATCAACGACAAAGAGAAGTTCGTGTCGATCAATGACATTCGCCTGTCACGGGATTGCGTGAAAAAGGCGATCAAGTACCTGCGTGAGATTTACCGTCATCGTATCGGGAAGACCAAGGTGATCTCGTTGAACAACCATACGGGCAAGACCGGCTGACGTGAGGCGATGCCATCGCGGCGGGTCCGCGATGGCGCTTTGAATGAAGGCCTTCATTTCATTGGCATACTTCGAAACAATTGCCCAGGCCTTCCTCGCCCTCTGAAACTGTTCCCGTGACGTGCACGTCACCTTCGGCTGTGACCTTTCTCTACGGCAAGATGCCATCACGCCGCCAGCGGTTACTCCGCTACACACTTCTTCGAGCAGAAATCACGCACCATTCTCGTGCAGAATTTTCTTACGACGCCCTTTCCTGGATCAGAATCCACGGCGAAACCACCACCGCCCATAGGCTTGGATCACGCTCCACCAAGTCCAATGCCCGCGGGGCAGACACTTCGCCGAGGCTGCCCGCGGCCAGCCAGGCAGCGACTTTGTCGCGATTGTCCTCGGCCATTCCCTCTGCGGCTTCGATCAAATCCAGGCTGGGGTCGACCCACAATAGGGCACCCTTGGCAAAGAACGGTTCAAGCTCCTTCCAGGAGATTTCGGCGGTTTCGCCGAGCAGCTTGGCATAGAGGGTGCTAGGTTCTTGCGTCATGGGAGTTCACCTGAAGAAAAAATCGGCGCAATCATAACGTCACGCTTCAGGCAGAAAAACCCAGTTGCAAATGCGTCAACGATTGAAAAGTGTCAGGAAAGCCAAGGAATGCGCGAGATACAGGTATCACCCCCGCCGCAATTCTGTCTTTTTCTTTCATTTAAGCGACACCCCCGGATTTGCCCCTGGCAGCCAGCTTTTCAAGCGATCAACCGGCGCTCTACACTGTACCGGTACAGTTGCCAGGCGGTTGCCGGGGGGATATCCGAGATATCCGATCCGGTTCAGCAGCTCACAAGGCCGCCAGAACTATAAAAAATACAACAGTAAGAGTGGAGCACTATGAATAAGGCTACTAAGCAGATTTCCAAACTGTTTGCCGCTATGGTCCTGGCTGGGGTTGCCGGCCATTCGTTCGCAGCCGACACCATCAAGATCGGCATCGCCGGCCCTAAAACCGGCCCTGTGACACAGTACGGCGACATGCAGTTCATGGGTGCCAAGCAGGCCATCGCCGATATCAACGCCAAAGGCGGTGTCGACGGCAAGATGCTCGAAGCCAAGGAATACGACGACGCCTGCGATCCTAAGCAAGCCGTGGCCGTAGCCAACAAAGTGGTCAACGACGGCGTCAAATTCGTAGTCGGCCACCTGTGCTCCAGCTCCACCCAACCCGCCTCGGATATTTATGAAGACGAAGGCGTCATCATGATTACCCCGGCAGCCACCAGCCCGGAAATCACCACCCGTGGCTACAAGATGATCTTCCGTACCATCGGTCTGGACAGCGCCCAGGGCCCTGCGGCCGGTAACTACATCGCCGACCACGTGAAACCGAAAGTCGTTGCGGTACTGCACGACAAACAGCAATACGGTGAAGGCATCGCCACCGCCGTCAAGCAGACCCTCGAGAAGAAAGGCGTAAAAGTAGCCGTCTTCGAAGGCCTGAACGCTGGCGATAAAGACTTCTCCTCGATCATCCAGAAGCTCAAGCAAGCCAACGTCGACTTCGTCTACTACGGCGGCTACCACCCAGAGCTGGGCCTGATCCTGCGCCAGTCCAAGGAAAAAGGCCTGAACGCCAAGTTCATGGGTCCGGAAGGCGTCGGCAACGACTCCATCTCGCAGATCGCCCAGGACGCTTCCGAAGGCCTGCTGGTGACCCTGCCGAAGTCCTTCGACACCGACCCTGCCAACAAAGCCATCGTGGAAGAGTTCACCAAGAACAAGCAGGATCCAACCGGTCCGTTCGTGTTCCCAGCCTACTCGGCCATCGAAGTCATCGCGGGTGGCATCAAAGCCGCCGAGAGCGAAGACACCGCCAAAGTGGCTGCAGCCATCCACGCGGGCACTTTCAAGACGCCTACCGGCGACCTGAGCTTCGACAAAAACGGCGACCTGAAGGACTTCAAGTTCGTGGTCTACCAGTGGCACTTCGGCAAACCTAAAACCGAAGTTTCCCCTCAGTAAGCCAGGCGTTACTGGTCAACAAGCCCACTGTGAAAGCAGTGGGCTTTGTTTTACGAGGTTTATGGGCCATGTCACCCGCGATCCGGGCGCTGGCTCACCTGAAAATCTTAAAACCGTCACCAGCGGTTCGCTGGCAAACGCAACGTGCAAATGTGCTCACAGAACACAGCACGGGGCCGGAACATGACTCCACCAGTGAAATGCGTATCGGGTTTTTAGGAGCGCTGTAATGCCTGAGATCTATCATTTTTTCCAACAGCTGGTTAATGGCCTGACCATTGGCAGCACCTATGCCTTGATAGCTATTGGCTACACAATGGTTTACGGCATCATTGGAATGATCAACTTCGCCCATGGCGAGGTGTACATGATTGGTTCCTACGTGGCCTTCATCGCCCTTGCCGGGCTGGCCATGATGGGTATCCACTCCCTGCCGCTGTTGATGACCGCTGCCTTTATTGCATCGATCGTCGTAACCAGTGCCTATGGCTACAGTATCGAACGCGTCGCGTACCGCCCCTTGCGCGGCAGCAACCGTTTGATCCCGCTGATTTCCGCCATCGGCATGTCGATTTTCCTGCAGAACACTGTATTGCTGTCCCAGGACTCCAAGGATAAATCCATCCCCAACCTGATCCCGGGGAGCATCTCCTTCGGCCCGGGCGGCGCGGAAGAAGTCCTGATTTCCTACATGCAGATTCTGGTCTTCGTGGTCACGCTGGTGGCCATGCTGGGCCTGACCGTGTTTATCTCTCGCTCCCGTCTGGGGCGCGCCTGCCGGGCCTGCGCCGAAGACATCAAGATGGCCAACCTGTTGGGCATCAATACCAACAACATCATCGCCCTGACCTTCGTGATCGGTGCCGCGCTGGCTGCCGTCGCGGCGGTGCTGCTGAGCATGCAGTACGGCGTGATCAACCCCAACGCCGGATTCCTGGTGGGCCTCAAGGCCTTCACTGCGGCGGTATTGGGCGGCATCGGCAGTATTCCGGGCGCGATGCTCGGCGGGTTGGTGCTGGGTGTGGCCGAAGCGTTTGGCGCCGATATCTTCGGCGACCAGTACAAGGACGTCGTGGCGTTCGGCCTGTTGGTCCTGGTGTTGTTGTTCCGTCCGACCGGCATCCTGGGCCGTCCGGAGGTTGAGAAAGTATGAGCAGATATCTTAAATCGGCGTTTTTCAGCGCCCTGTTGGTATGGGCCGTGGCGTTCCCGGTCCTCGGCCTCAAGCTGAGCATTGTCGGCATCAACCTGGAAGTGCATGGCACCGGTCCCGTGACCCTGACCATCATTGCCCTGTGCTCGGTGCTGATGTTCCTGCGCGTGCTGTTCACCCAGCAGGTGGGCGCCTTGTTCAAAGGCAACCGTGGCCCACTGGTATCGCCCAAGGTCAGTCAATTCCTGACCTTGCCGCGTACCCAGCGCTACATCATCGTCGGCCTGATCGTGGCCGCATTGATCTGGCCATTCTTCGGCTCGCGCGGCGCGGTGGACATCGCCACCCTGATCCTGATCTACGTGTTGCTGGGCCTGGGCCTGAACATCGTGGTGGGCCTGGCTGGTCTGCTCGACCTGGGCTATGTGGGCTTCTACGCGGTGGGTGCTTACACCTATGCGCTGCTGTCGCACTATCTGGGCTGGAGCTTCTGGATCTGCCTGCCGTTGGCGGGCATGGCGGCGGCGACGTTCGGCTTCCTGCTGGGCTTCCCGGTGCTGCGCCTGCGCGGTGACTACCTGGCCATCGTGACCCTGGGCTTCGGTGAAATCATCCGCTTGTTCCTGCGTAACCTCACCGACATCACCGGCGGCCCCAACGGCATCAGCAGCATCCCAAAGCCGACGTTCTTCGGGCTGACGTTCGACCGTAACGCCGCCGAAGGCCTGCAGACGTTCCACGAATACTTCGGGATCGACTACAACCCGGTGAGCAAAGTGGTGTTCCTCTACCTGGTCGCCCTGCTGCTGGCTCTGGCCGCGCTGTTCGTGATCAACCGCCTGTTGCGCATGCCGATCGGTCGTGCCTGGGAAGCGCTGCGCGAAGATGAAATCGCCTGCCGTGCCCTCGGGCTGAACCCGACCATCATCAAGCTCTCCGCGTTCACCCTGGGTGCTGCGTTCGCCGGTTTCGCCGGCAGCTTCTTCGCCGCGCGCCAAGGCTTGGTGACGCCGGAGTCGTTCACCTTTATCGAGTCGGCGATCATTCTCGCCATCGTGGTACTGGGTGGCATGGGCTCGCAGTTGGGCGTGATCCTGGCGGCGATCGTGATGATCCTGCTGCCGGAAATGATGCGTGAGTTCAGCGAATACCGCATGTTGATGTTCGGCGCCCTGATGGTGCTGATGATGATCTGGCGACCTCAAGGCCTGCTGCCCATGCAACGTCCACACATGGAGCTGCGCAAATGAGCCGCGAGATCCTGAAAGTCGAAAACTTGAGCATGCGCTTCGGCGGCTTGCTGGCGGTCAACGGCGTAGCCCTAACCGTCAAAGAGAAACAGGTCGTGGCCTTGATCGGCCCCAACGGCGCCGGCAAGACCACGGTGTTCAACTGCCTTACCGGTTTCTACAAACCGAGCGGCGGCAGCATCCTGCTGGACGGCCAACCGATCCAGGGCCTGGCCGGCCACGAGATCGCCCGCAAAGGCGTGGTGCGTACGTTCCAAAACGTGCGGCTGTTCAAGGACATGACCGCCGTAGAGAACCTGTTGATTGCCCAGCACCGTCACCTGAACACCAACTTCTTTGCCGGCCTGTTCAAGACCCCGGGGTTCCGCAAAAGCGAACGCGAGGCCATGGAATACGCCGCGTATTGGCTGGACAAGGTCAACCTCACCGAGTTTGCCAACCGTCCCGCTGGCACCCTGGCCTACGGTCAGCAACGTCGCCTGGAAATCGCCCGCTGCATGATGACCCGCCCGCGGATTCTCATGCTCGACGAACCGGCCGCCGGCCTGAACCCCAAGGAAACCGAAGACCTCAAGGCGCTGATCAGCGTGCTGCGCGAGGAAAACAACGTGACGGTGCTGCTGATCGAGCACGACATGAAACTGGTCATGAGCATCTCCGACCATATCGTGGTGATCAACCAGGGTACGCCGCTGGCTGACGGGACCCCGGAGCAGATCCGCGACAATCCCGAAGTGATCAAAGCCTATTTGGGGGAAGCGTAAAATGCTGCAATTCGAAAACGTTTCCACTTTCTACGGCAAGATCCAGGCCCTGCACAGCGTCAACGTGGAGGTACGCCAGGGCGAAATCGTCACCCTGATCGGCGCCAACGGTGCCGGCAAATCCACCCTGCTGATGACTTTGTGCGGTTCACCACAGGCCTACAGCGGCAGCATCCGCTATATGGGTGAGGAACTGGTGGGCCAGCAGTCATCACACATCATGCGCAAGAGCATTGCCGTGGTGCCGGAAGGCCGCCGGGTGTTTTCGCGCCTGACCGTGGAAGAAAACCTGGCCATGGGCGGGTTCTTCACCGACAAGGGCGACTACCAAGAGCAGATGGACAAGGTGCTGCACCTGTTCCCCCGGCTCAAGGAGCGCTTCAGCCAGCGCGGTGGCACCATGTCCGGCGGCGAGCAACAAATGCTCGCCATCGGTCGGGCGCTGATGAGCAAGCCCAAGTTGCTGCTGTTGGACGAACCGTCCCTGGGCCTGGCACCGATTATCATCCAGCAGATCTTCGACATCATCGAACAACTGCGCAAGGACGGTGTGACCGTGTTCCTGGTGGAACAGAACGCCAACCAGGCACTGAAAATCGCCGACCGTGCCTATGTGCTGGAAAACGGCCGGGTGGTGATGGAGGGCTCGGGCGAGCAGTTGTTGACCGATCCGAAAGTGCGCGAGGCGTACCTGGGCGGTTAACACCCGGTTGCTAAATGAACCGGGCTATCAATGTGGGATGGGGCAACCCCTCCCACATTTTTTTGCATTATTCGAAGTTAATTCTCCCGCCCCTGTAACGAACTGCGTCGTCCCGCCTCTAGTGGTGCAAGCAGGCATTCAAGCCCGCTCCTCAACCCACTGCTGGAGATAATTCAATGACCACCAAACTGTCCGCTACCGCCCTGATCCTCGCCCTGGGCTCGTCCCTGAGCCTGTCCGCCCTGACCACCACCGCCCACGCCGCCGACGACGTGAAATGCTATGGCATCGCAGAAGCCGGCAAGAACGATTGCGCCGCAGGCCCCGGCACTTCCTGCGCCGGCACCTCGAAAACCAAGGATCAGGCCAATGCCTGGAAACTGGTACCTGCCGGCACCTGTACCCAAACCCCTAGCACCACCTCGCCGACCGGTTTCGGCCAGGAAGCCGCATTCGACGCCAAGTCCTGAAACCTGGCCGCGCCTGAGTACTGACGATGACACCTATATTCGCGCACACGTCCTCACCGGCTCAGGCGCCCGGCCTGCCAGATCGAGCCGGGCTGGGGCTGAAACACGAGCACTTCATCGAAGTGCTCGAAACCTCACCCGACCTCGGTTTTTTTGAAGTACACGCCGAGAACTACATGATGGCCGGCGGCCCGTTTCATCACTATTTAGGGCTGATCCGTGACCGGTACCCGCTGTCCTTGCACGGCGTGGGCCTGTCCATCGGCGGCGAAGGTTCGCTCAATCGCGAGCACCTGGCGCGCTTGGCCGCGCTGATCGAGCGCTATCAACCTCAAGCCTTTTCCGAACACCTGGCTTGGTCCAGTCATGGCCCGGTGTTTCTCAATGACCTGCTGCCACTGGCTTACGACAGCGCCACCCTGCACCGCGTCTGTGAACATATTGACCAGGTACAAAGCACACTCAAGCGGCCCATGCTGCTGGAAAACCCATCGACTTATCTGCAATTCGAGCGTTCCACCCTGGATGAAACCGACTTCATCACCGAGGTCATCCGTCGCACCGGTTGTGGGCTGCTGTTGGACGTCAACAATGTCTACGTCTCATGCATCAACCACCAACGTGATCCGTCTGCCTACATCGATGCACTGCCATTACAGGCCGTGGGCGAGATTCATCTGGCCGGGTTTGCCGAAGACAGCGACAGCCTCGGCGATCGCCTGCTGATCGACGATCACGGCGCGCCCGTCGATAACGCCGTGTGGCAGTTGTATGAACAGGTGCTGGCGCGCATCGGCCCGATACCGACACTGATCGAACGCGACAATCAGGTGCCCGCATTGTCGGTGCTGCTGGCTGAAGCCCAGCATGCCGATGGGCTGTTAACGCAGGTGCGCCCATGAACCATCAAGCCACCTTCGCCAAGGCCTTGCTCGCGCCCGACCAAACCTGCCCAGACGGCCTGTTCAGTGGCAACGGCGCCGACCCGGCCAGCCGTTTCGCGGTGCATCGCAACACAGTGCACAACGGGTTGATCAACGCGCTGGCAGTGGCGTACCCGGTGACGCAGCTCCTGGTGGGCGAAGCGTTCTTTCAAGCCATGGCCGGTCTTTACGTGCAGGCGTGCCCGCCCACCAGCCCGCTGATCAGCGAATACGGCAGCACATTCGCCGACTTTATCCAGGGCTTCGAACCGGCGGCGAGCGTGCCTTACCTGGCGGATATCGCACGCTTGGAACGCCTGCGGGTCCGCGCTTACCACGCCGCCGATGACCGTCCGCTGGAGCCGCACACCGTACTTGCTGCCCTGCAGGCCCGCGCCGACCTCGGCACGGTGCGCCTACGGCTGCACCCCAGCGTCGCCACCCTGGCCTCGGCGTATGCCGTGGTCGCGGTGTGGGCGGCGCATCAGACCGAAGGCGGCCTGGCCGCCCTTGATCCCGGGCATGCCCAAAGCGCATTGGTCCTGCGCCAGGGCCTGGAAGTCAAAGTGTTCGCCATCGACGCAGGTTCAGTGGCCTTTATCCAGCGCCTTGCCCAGGGCGAAGCCTTGCAGACCGCCGTAGAACGGGCCCTGGAGGCCAGCAATGACTTCGACCTGCACCAATGCCTGACGCTGTTGATCAGCCATCACGCCATCACTCATTTACACCTGGACTCAAAGGTATCGCCATGAACACCAGCGCACAGTGCCTGATCAAACGGGCCATCCAGCTTTTTGAACAAATCCCTTACAGCCTGATCGCCTTCCTCGCGCGTTTTTCCATCGCCGCCGTGTTCTGGAAATCCGGGCAGACCAAGGTCCAGGGTTTTGCCATTGACCTGATCAACGGCACCTTCGAGCTGGGAGAGCCGCGCCTGGCGGCTTCGACGCTGCCGCTGTTTCGCAGCGAATACAAGGTGCCATTGCTGTCGCCGGAAGTGGCCGCGCACCTGGCCGCCTTCGCCGAGCACTTTTTCCCACTGCTGATCCTGCTGGGATTGGCCACGCGGTTCTCCGCACTGGCCCTGATCGGCATGACCCTGGTGATTCAACTGTTCGTCTACCCGGACGCTTATCCAACCCACGGCACCTGGCTCACCGTACTTTTGCTGCTGGTTGCCAAGGGGCCGGGGCGTCTGTCCATCGATCACCTGATTGCACGGCGCTACCGTTAAAGCCGGTCCAAAGCCTCGCCGCTGCGCTTGAACCACTCCACCAGGTAATCGGCCAGCACCTGGGTGCGGCGCGGCAGGCCGCCCTGGTAAGGGTGAACCAGATACATCGGCTGACTTCGCGTTTGATAATCGCGCAACAGCCAGCGTAAACGTCCGTCAGCCAGCTCAGCCGGCAGTACGTAGGACGGCAGACGGGCGATCCCCGCCCCCACCAGCGCGGCTTTTTTCAGCAGGTTGTAGTGATTGGAGGCGAAGGTGCCGCTGACCCGCACCCGCAGCAATTCGTGTTGCTGGTGGTACAGCCACTCTTCGCGGCCGCTGTAGTGGCTGTTGAGCAGGCAACGGTGCGTGGCCAAGTCCGCCGGGGTTCGCGGTTCGCCGTGCTGCTCCAGGTAGGCCGGGCTGGCGCAGGTCATTTCGTGCCAGGCCAGCAATGGTTTGGCGACAAGGCGCTCATCTTCAATCGCCCCCGAGCGCACGCCCAGATCGAAACCGTCCCGCGCCAGATCCCGGTAGCGGTTGTTCAGCTCCAGCTCGATCTGGACCTGCGGATAGCGTTCAGTGAACTCCAGCAGCACGCCATCGAAGAAGGTTTCCCCCAGGGAAACCGGCACCGTCATGCGCACCGGCCCCGCCAGGTCGTCCTTGAGTCGCGCCAGGGCCTGACGCGCCCGCTCCACCTGCACCACCAAGGCCTGGGCCTGAGGTAGCAACGCCGCGCCGGCGGCAGTCAGGCTGAGCCGGCGGGTGGTGCGGTGCAGCAACACCACGCTGAACTGCGCTTCCAGCTGGCTGATGCGCTTGGACAGTTGCCCCTTGCTGCAACCCAGTTGTTCGGCAGCCAACGTAAAACTGCCCGCTTCGATCAACACGGCGAAGGCCGCCAGGTCATCCATTTCGCTCATGGATTGTTTCCATTTGAAAACCAAAGGTTGCCTATTAGCGCGTTTATCCCATGCAAAAGCCAGCCTAGACTGGCCCTTCAATCAGCCCTTGAAGGAATAGCAACATGAAAATCCTATTGATTGGCGCCAACGGCACCGTCGGTTCAGCCGTCAAGGCAGAGCTGGCTCAGCGTCACGAGGTGATCAGCATCGGTCGCAACAGCGGCGATTTCCAAGTGGACATCAGCGACAGCGCTTCCATCCGCAAGTTGTTCGAACAGACCGGCAACTTCGACGCCCTGATCTGCGCCGCCGGCAGCGTGAACTTCGTGGCGCTGGGCGAGATGCAGGACAGCGACTTCGAACTGGGCCTGCGTGACAAGCTCATGGGCCAGGTCAATCTGCTGCTGATCGGTCGCGAGTACGCCAACGATGGCGCCTCCTTTACGTTCACCAGCGGCATTCTCAACCGCGACCCGATTCGTACCGGCGCTTCGGCGGCCTTGGTCAATGGCGCAATCGATGGGTTTGTCAAAGCCGCCGCGATCGAATTGCCGCGCGGTCTTCGCGTCAACTCCGTGAGCCCGACGGTGCTGGTGGAAGCCATGGGCAGCTACGCGCCGTACTTCCGTGGCTACAAGCCGGTCACCGGTGCCGATGTGGCATTGGCCTACGCAAAAAGTGTCGAAGGCTTGCAGACCGGCCAGACGTTTATCGTGGGTTGACTGTAGCGTCTGTCAGAACTGCCTGAAGCTGGCGAGTGGGCTTGTGATGCAACGCCAGCCTGCGTAACGTGGCGGCACTTGCCTGGAGACCCTTTATGCGTGCCGCCCGTACCTTTGCCCTGTTCGCCTTGCTTCCTTTGTTCACCGCTTGCCAAATGTTCGAAAGCGAGCCAGCCAAACCCTCCCTCGCCGGGTTGACTCGCATGCAGGGCGAACTCACGGCCGATGGTGGCAAACTGCTGTTCCAGCCGTGCAACGACAAGCGCAACTACGTGGTCAAGGACACCGGCGGTACCAGTATCCTGCAGGAAGCGGCAGCGCTGGCCGGGCAGCAAGGGGCGTTATTTGCCGACTTGCGTGGCAAGTTTTCCGGCGTGGCGGCCGGCGCACAGGGCGAAGTGGAGCTGCAGCAGCTGTACCGCGTGGAACGTTCCACCGACGCCTGCAACGACCCGGACTTCAAACGCATGATCCTGCGCGCCAACGGCCACAAGCCGGCCTGGGCCCTGAACGTGGCGGCCAAGGGCATGGTGCTCGAACGCGAAGGCCAACCACCGCTGGCGGTGCCCTATGTGGAAGAACAGTTGGGCGACGGCCGTTTCAACCTGATGACCGAAGCCAATAACGAACACATCGAACTGTGGGTGGCCCCGCAACGCTGCGTGGACAGCGTCAGCGGCAGCCTGCAGCACATGAGCGCCGAATTGCGGATCAACGGTAAAGTCCAGCGTGGCTGCGCAGCTTTCGGCGGTTCGCGGGACGATTGATCGGCGCCAGCGCTGTTTTAGCATGACGGGATACCCAGGTTGGGGTTTATAATCGCCGGTTTGCAAAACCGCCGGCCTTACCAGACGCCGCACACCGGATCCCGTCATGTTACGAATCACCGAACTCAAGCTGCCCATCGACCATCCCGAAGAAGACCTGCGGCCCGCCATCGTGCAGCGCCTGGGCATCGCCAGTGATGACCTGCTCGATTTCACCCTCTTCAAACGCAGCTACGATGCGCGCAAGAAATCGTCGGAACTGTGCTTTATTTACACCATCGACCTGACCGTCAAAGGTGACGAAACCGCGCTACTGCGCAAGTTTGCCGATGACCGCAACGTCAACCCGGCGCCGGATGTCAGCTACAAAGTGGTCGGCCATGCCCCAGCCGATCTGGTGGAGCGGCCAGTGGTGGTCGGGTTCGGCCCATGCGGCATCTTTGCCGGGCTATTGCTGGCGCAGATGGGCTTCAAGCCGATCATCCTCGAACGCGGCAAGGAAGTGCGCCAACGCACCAAGGACACCTGGGGCCTATGGCGCAAAAGCGTGCTGAACCCCGAGTCCAACGTGCAGTTCGGTGAAGGGGGCGCCGGGACGTTTTCCGACGGCAAGCTGTACAGCCAGATCAAAGACCCGCAGTTCCACGGCCGCAAAGTGCTGCACGAGTTCGTCAAGGCCGGTGCGCCGGAAGAGATCCTCTACGTCAGCAAGCCCCATATCGGCACCTTCCGCCTGACCGGCGTGGTGGAAAATATGCGTCAGCAGATCATCGCCCTCGGCGGTGAAGTGCGCTTCGAGCAACGGGTAACCGACGTGCTGATCGAAGACGGCCAATTGAACGGCGTGGTGCTCGATGGCGGCGAGCAGATTTTGTCCAAGCATGTGATCCTCGCCCTCGGCCACAGCGCGCGCGATACGTTCCGCATGCTGCACAGCCGTGGTGTGTACATGGAAGCCAAGCCGTTTTCGGTGGGCTTTCGTATCGAACACCCGCAGTCGTTGATCGACGCCGCACGCCTGGGTAAGTACGCCGGTCACCCGAAACTCGGCGCCGCCGACTACAAATTGGTGCACCACGCCAAGAACGGCCGTTCGGTCTACAGCTTCTGCATGTGCCCGGGCGGTACGGTGGTCGCCGCTACGTCCGAGCCGCACCGCGTGGTGACCAACGGCATGAGCCAGTACTCGCGTAACGAACGCAATGCCAACTCCGGCATCGTGGTCGGCATCACGCCGGAAGTGGACTACCCCGGCGGCCCGCTGGCCGGTATCGAGCTGCAGGAGCGCCTGGAATCCCACGCTTATGTTCTCGGTGGCAGCAACTACGAGGCACCGGCGCAACTGGTCGGCGACTTCATTGCGGGCAAGCCGTCCACCGCCCTGGGCAGCGTGGAACCGTCCTACAAACCGGGGGTGTCCCTCGGCGATCTGGCCTTGGCACTGCCGGACTTCGCCATCGAAGCGATTCGGGAAGCGTTGCCGGCGTTCGAGAAGCAGATCAAGGGCTACTCGCTGCACGATGCCGTGTTGACCGGTATCGAGACCCGCACCTCATCGCCGCTGCGGATTACTCGTAACGAATCGATGCAGAGCCTGAACGTAAAAGGTCTGTTTCCGGCCGGCGAAGGCGCGGGTTATGCCGGTGGGATTCTGTCGGCGGGCGTGGACGGGATCCGGATTGCCGAGGCATTGGCGCGGGATATGTTGGCCAGACGGGGCTGAAGCGGCAAGCGGCAAGTGCGTTTGCTCTGACTTGCCGCTGCTCTCTTAAATATTCGCCCGCAGTACGCTGGCGGGCAGCGGTTCGCCGCGCTCCACACTGGCGGCAACGGCCGATATCAAGGCGTCCAGTGCATAGCCCTGCCCCGCCAGCCACGCCTGATCGTAATACGTGGTGGCGTAGCGCTCGCCCCCATCGCACAAAATCGCCACGATCGAGCCAGACTCCCCTGCCGCTTTCATCTGTTGCGCGGCCATCAATGCGCCAATCAGATTGGTCCCACTGGACCCGCCTACCCGTCGCCCCAGGCGCTCGGCCAGGTAATGCATGGCGGCCAAGGACAGCGCATCCGGCACCTTGACCATCGCGTCGATGACTTTCGGTAGAAACGACGCCTCCACTCGTGGCCGGCCGATGCCTTCGATGCGCGAACCGCAATCCAGGCGCAGGCTAGCGTCGCCGCTCTGATAGAAGTCGAAGAACACCGAGCGTTCGGCATCGGCGCATAACACGCGGGTGCAATGCTGACGGTAACGCACATAACGCCCCAGGGTGGCGGTAGTGCCGCCGGTGCCGGGGCTGGAAATCAGCCAGCTCGGCTCGGGGTGCTGCTCAAAGCGCATCTGCTGGAAGATCGACTCGGCAATGTTGTTGTTCGCGCGCCAGTCGGTGGCACGTTCGGCATAGGTGAACTGGTCCATGAAGTGACCGCCGCTTTCCTGCGCCAGGCGTTCGGACTCGGCGTAAATCTGGGTCGGATCCTGCACCAAATGGCTCTTGCCACCGTAGAACGCGATCTGCGCGATTTTTTCCTGGGAGGTGGTGGCGGGCATGACCGCAATGAACGGCAAGCCGAGCAGCCGCGCAAAGTACGCCTCCGAAATCGCCGTGGAGCCGCTGGACGCTTCGATCACCGGCGCGCCCGGTTTGAGCCAGCCGTTACACAACGCATACAGAAACAACGAGCGCGCCAAGCGATGTTTCAGGCTGCCGGTAGGGTGGCTGGACTCATCCTTGAAGTACAACTCGATCCCCGGCAAGCCCGGTAACGGCAGGGGAATCAGGTGGGTGTCGGCGCTGCGCTGGAAATCCGCTTCAATGATGCGAATGGCTTCGCGGGCCCAGGGGCGTTGGTCACTCATCGGGGGTGATCTCTCAAGGATTTTGAACGCAATCTTAGGATGTTTCCTACACTCCACACAGATACAGTGAGGACGCAATCAGACACACAATTGCTAGTGTTTGGCGCGATGCCTTTGTCGACCGCTTCTTATAACAAATAAGAATATAACTTTTGTTTTAACAACTATCGGTACGGGTTAGGGTAGCCACCTATTGAACTTGGATTGGAGAGCATCCCTTGGCTCTGCGTAGCACGTTTACCCGTTTCTTTCAGCTCGAAGCCGCCAGTGGCCTGCTGCTGATCGCCGCTGCGGCGTTGGCGCTGATCGTCAACAACTCGCCGTTGTCGCACCTTTACGCCGCGTTTCTCGACGTGCCCGTGGTGGCGCAGGTCGGTGCCTTGCAAATCGCCAAGCCGGCCCTGCTGTGGATCAACGACGGCCTGATGGCCCTGTTCTTTCTGCTGATCGGCCTTGAGGTCAAGCGCGAGCTGCTCGACGGTCACCTGTCCAAGCCCTCCCAAGTGGTGCTGCCGGGCGCCGCGGCGATTGGTGGCATGGTGGTGCCGGCGCTGATTTACTGGGCCATTAACAAGGACTACCCCGCCGCACTTTCTGGCTGGGCGATCCCGATGGCTACCGACATTGCCTTCGCCCTTGGCGTACTGGCCCTGCTCGGCAAGCGTGTACCCGTGTCGTTGAAACTGTTTTTGATGACCTTGGCCATCATCGATGACCTGGGCGCGATCATTGTGATCGCCGTGTTCTATTCCACCGACCTGTCCGGTGCCGCCCTGGCCGGTGCGGGCGCATGTCTGCTGGCGTTGATTGCGATGAACCGTCTAGGCGTGATCAAGCTCGCGCCTTACCTGATCGTCGGGCTGATCCTATGGGTATGCGTACTCAAGAGCGGCGTACACGCCACGCTGGCCGGTGTGACCCTGGCATTCTGCATTCCGATGCGCACCAAGAACGCCGAGCCTTCGCCGTTGCTGACTCTGGAACACGCCCTGCACCCGTGGGTGGCTTACGGCATTCTGCCGCTGTTCGCCTTTGCCAATGCCGGCGTCTCCCTCACTGGTGTCAGCCTGGAAAGCTTTACCCACCATGTGCCGATGGGCATCGCCACCGGGCTGTTGATCGGTAAGACCGTCGGCGTGTTCGGCTTGACCTGGCTGGCCATCAAGACCGGCCTGGCCGCGCTGCCGGAAGGGGCCAACTGGGGCCAGGTATTCGGTGTGGCGATCCTGTGCGGTATTGGCTTCACCATGAGCCTGTTCGTCGGCTCCCTGGCGTTCGTACCAGGAGCCAGCGAATTTGCCGGTGAAGACCGCATGGGCATTCTGACCGGGTCGATCCTGGCGGCCTGCATCGGCTATGCCGTGACCGCGATGGCGAGCCGCAAGAAAGCCTGATTACCCAGGTACACGGCGTACAAAAAAACCCCAACCGGTGACCCGGTTGGGGTTTTTCTTTACCTGCTGATTACGCCTTAGCGGGTAACACGGCTGGTACCGTCAACAGTCATGATGCGCACGCGGTCGCCGATGCGGAAGATTTCATTTTCCTGCACGGCCTGGACGTAGGCGCGCATGCTGCCATCGTCTTCGCGCACGGTGATTTCGACACCTTGGGTACGGGTCAGACCTTCTTCCGTAGCCGAACCCAACAGGCCACCGGCCACAGCACCGATCACCGCCGTGACGATACTGCCGCGACCGCCGCCGATCGCGCTGCCACCCACGCCGCCGATGACTGCACCCGCTGCGCCGCCGATAGGGGTTTTGGTGCCTTCGATTTTCACCGGACGCAGGGATTCGATGGTACCCATGCGAACGGTCTGTACACGACGCGCTTCATCACGGGAGTACGAGTCGCCGGTCAGACTCGAGGCGCAGCCACCCAACAGCAGAGACAAGGTGGTAAAGCAGGCAACCAGTAAAACAGACTTACGCATAGCATCAACTCCAAAGGACAGGTATTCATTAAACGCTGCCGCTTGACGCCTGTCACGGCAAGCCCGGCAAAAAACTGCTTTCATTCAGCCTGAGTACAGACAGCCCGCACCAGACAACTCGACGAACGGTAGCACTGCCCTCCGTCTCAGGACATCCATGGACTATTTCATTATTCTAGTCACAACCCTTGCCGGCCTGTATTTCCACGCCTGGCTCTACGTGCGAATCAGGCGCTGGACTGACCGCGACCTGGCACTGTCGCTGGCCGGTGACGATCCGCACAAACGCAGTTTTATGCTGCAACAGCTGGAAAGCGCCCGCCAACTGAAGATCAAACGCCGCGACTTGGCTGACTGGTTGAAGAACGCCGCCCAGCACTACACGCCCGAAGCCTCTTTAACAGAGACTGCGGGGTGAAGGGCATCATTCAGCGTAAGTGACGAAAGGTGAAGCTCAGGGCGCCAGACGCTCGCGGATCCACTGAGTATCTTGCAGGCGGTAGTTCAGGCGGTCGTGCAGGCGGCTGGCGCGGCCCTGCCAGAACTCGATGCGCTCGGGCAGCAGGCGATAGCCGCCCCAATGCTCGGGGCAATCGGGTTGGGTATCGCTGAAGCGCTGCTCGGTGACCTTGAGCAGTTCTTGCAGTTCTTCACGGTCACGGATCACCCGGCTCTGGGGCGAGGCCCAGGCACCTAAGCGGCTGCCCAGAGGGCGGACCTGGAAGTACGCGTCCGACTCTTGCGGCGTGACCTTGACCACCCGCCCTTCGATACGCACTTGGCGCTCCAGGCTCGGCCAGAAAAACGTCATTGCCGCGAACGGCCGCGCCGCGAGCTGCTGACCCTTGGCACTTTCGTAGTTGGTAAAGAAGGTAAAGCCCTGGGTATCCAGGCCCTTGAGCAACAGGATACGGCAGTGCGGCCGCCCATCCTGATCGACCGTGGCCAGGGTCATGGCATTGGCCTCCACCGGTGGCTGCTCGGTCTTCACTGCATCGGCAAACCACTGGTGAAACAGCGCAAACGGCTCGCTCGGGGCCTGGGCCTCGCTCAAACCGTCCCGTGTGTAGTCACGACGCATATCGGCCAGTGCCTGGGTCATGCGGCTTTATCCTTCTGGTTCAGCGGATCAGTTTTTTGCCTGGTCGTTGGTAGCCGGGGCAGCAGCCTTGGCTTTGGCCGGCGCTGGCTTCTTCGCGGCCGGCTTGGCGGGAGCCTTTTTTGCAGCCGGCTTGGCGGCAGCCTTCTTGGCAGCTGGTGCTTTCTTGGCCGGAGCCTTGGCAGCAGGAGCGGCCGGGGCTGGCGCGTTCTGCACTGCGACCATTTCAGCCACAGGCGGGGTTTTGCCCGAGTTGTACTTGCTCAACAGAGCCAGCATGGTGGTGCGTTGAGTGAACATGATTTCCATGCGACGGTTCAGAGCGCGACCCTGGTTGCTGTCGTTGGCGGCACGCGGCATCAGGTCGCCCATGCCACGCAGCATCAAGCGGTCCTGCTTGAGGCCGCTGAGGCTGAAGATCGAGGCGATGGACTGCGCACGCTCCTTGGTCAACGCCTGGCTGGCCGGGGCACTGCCGGTGGCATCAACGTGACCCAGCACCAGCACGGCGGTTTTGGGATCGGATTCAACCGCTTTGGCCACACGGGTAAAAGGCCCCAGGGTCACCGGCAACAACATCGCCGGGCGTTTAGGATTGTAGGACCCATCCACCGGGGCAATGACCACCAGCACGTTGTCGCGACGTTCCAGTTGCAGGTTGCTGTCCTTGATGGCGGCACGCAGGCGCGGCTCATAGTCGTCCAACCAAGCCTGGGTGATTTTCGGATCGGGCATCTGCACGTTGGTCACATCGACCTTGGCCAGTGGCTTGGGCTTGCTTTCGAACGGCCACCACCAGTGAGTTTCGGTGTCGGTCTTGGCGACAGCTGGCGCCGGGGCCGGATCTGCGGCTTTGAGATCGGCTTTCAAGTCGGCCTTGGCATCGGCGGCCTTGGCATCAGCGTTCTTCGACGAAAATGGCCACCAGCTGGAACCGGTGTCGGCCTTGGCAACCGGTGCCGCAGTGGCAGGTGCCGGCGCAGGGGCAGCCGCGGTAGCTGGAGCGGCAGGCTTGGCGCCGGCGGCGGGTTTAGCGTCCGGTTTGGCATCGGTCTGGCTTACTGCGTCCTTGGCAGCCGTCTTATCCGATCCAAATGACCACCAATGCCCGCCTTCGGCATCATTTTGTGGAGTTTGTGCACATCCGGTAATAGTGAGGCAGAGCGCCAGAGCCAAGGACTTGTTCGATAACATGAGATATCCACAAAATGAGAAAAGAAACGGGGGTCTGGGTGACCCGTTAAACAGACGCTTACAGAACATTAAAGTTACATGATTTCGTTCAGCGCCTTTTATAGTTGCCTTTGTAACAAAAAATTGTGAAACGGCAAGGGTTTTACAGACAACCGGCCAATATTCTGACCAACTTCTGGGCACGCGGGTCCATAAGTACATAAGGGCCGAGTGTATTAGTCACGAAACCAAACGCTACATCATGTTCCGGATCGGCAAAACCCACCGAGCCGCCAGCCCCAGGATGGCCAAAAGCATGAGCGCCAAGGCCGAATGTAGCATTGGGCAGTTGGGGTTGATCCAACATGCAGCCCAGGCCGAAGCGGGTTTGGGTCAATAAAGTTTTATCCGGTCCGATACTGTGTTCGCGAGTCAATTGTTCGAGCATGTCGGCTTCCAACAAACTACCGTCCAACAAACCACTATAAAAACCAGCCAGGCTACGTGCATTACCGTGACCATTTGCCGCTGGTTGCTGCATTCGCCGCCATTCGGGTTTATTAGTGCTGGTCAGAATAGACGGTGGGTTGGCAAATGCCCGCGCGGTCATGGACGTAGGTTCACGCATCATTACTTGCAGTAAACGTTGCGCGGCTTCATCGCCCATATTGCCTTTGCTACGCGCTATATGGGCAACACGGTGAAACTGCTCATCGGCCAGCCCCACATGAAAGTCCAGCCCCAGCGGCTGCGCGACCCGCGCCACAATGGACTCGCCCGGCCCACGGCCATCGGCACGGCGCAGCAGTTCGCCCACCAGCCAGCCGTAGGTAATTGCCGCATAGCCATGGCCCTGGCCCGGTGTCCACCAAGGGGCCTCGGCGGCCAGGGTGTCGACCATCAGGTTCCAGTCATACAGCGCCTCGGCCGGCAGCATGTCGCGGATCGCCGGCAACCCGGCCTGATGGCAGAGCAGTTGGCGCAGGGTGATGCTTTCTTTGCCGGCCGCCGCGAACTCCGGCCAGTACCGGGCGACCGGTACGTCCAATTGCAACTTGCCCTCGGCCACCAATTGCAGGGCCGTGACGGCGGTAAAGGTTTTGGTGCAGGAGAACAGGTTGACGAGCGTGTCGCTGTGCCAGGCCTCAGCCCCATCCTTGTCGGCGGTACCGGCCCACAGGTCGACCACGCTCTCTCCGCCGATCTGAATGCACAGCGCCGCGCCACGCTCTTGCGGGTCATCGAACAGTGCGGCAAAGGCTTCACGTACCGCTTCGAACTGGAGCTCGTAATGACCCTGAATCTGCACCTAAGTCCCCTCGTAAAGCGCCATAAAAAGTGGCCGACATTGTTCCAGCCCTTGTGGGGTTTGTGAACCCGTCAGCCTCGAATCAATGACCGTTTCCAGCATGACCGCCGGCATGCCCGGCGCCCTGCCCCGGGCCTTTGCCTTCATGCCCCGAGCGCCCGCCCCCCTTCTCCTGAGCACTTGCGGCGGCAGAGGCCTTTTCCGCTTCCTTGCCCAGTTGCTCGACCGCCGCCAGGTTGCTCTTGCGCACGCTCTCGACAAAGCCCTGGAACGGCATATCGGTGATACCCACCAGACCGAAATGGCCGTTTTCACCGTCCAGCAAACGCCCAGTCACGGGTTGGTCCAGGTACTGAAACCAATGCACGCCGACAATCGACGGCTCAGCCATGGCTTGCTTGAGGAAGTTGGCATACGCCGCGCTGCGATCCTCTTCCCTGGTCAGTTGCGTCACACCGCCCCAGAACGGCCCGCGATCGGCCGAGCCGAAGTTGAATTCGGTGATCAGCACCGGTTTATCCAGCGCACGCAAGGCGGCGAAGTCGTAACCGTCCTGGGGTTTGAGGGTGTACATATTGAAACTCAACACATCGCAATACTGGGCGCAGGACGCCACGGCCTCCGGCGTACTGACCGCAAAGCGACCGCCCAGCAACAGTTGATTGGGGGCGTGCCATTTCAGCGAGTCGGAGATGGTCTTGAAGTACGCATCGGCGAAGGTTTTCTGGAAGTATTTGAAGTCGGCCTCGATTTCGGGATGCGCTGGGTTGGGCATCGGCGGCTCGAAGCCAGGGTCTTCCATCAGCTCCCAACCGGCCAGTTCGATCCCCCAGGCTTTCGAGAGGCCTTGCTCGTTGCGGTATTTGTCGCGCAATTGCTTGAGAAACGCCCGCTTGGCCGGCACATCGGTGGTCATGCGCAAGGTGCCGTAGGCCAGGGCATAGCGGGCCTTCGGATCGTCACCGGGGCCGGCCCAGGCCAGTTCGTTATCGACGAAGAAGCCAATCAGCCAGGGGTCGTCGCGATGGTCGCGGGCTGCGATGGCCACGGCACGTTCGGTGGCCATGGCAAAGCGCGGGTCGAACGGATCGGGCATGCCGCCCCACCAGTCGGTGCCAGTACTGATACTGGTGTAGTCGCCGACGATGGACAGCGGCAAGGTGTACGGCACACGGTCGGCGGTGGTCAGGTCCGGGTCGCTCCAATTGCCTACGGTGTTAAAGCCCCAGGCCTGCAGGCGGTCGAGGGTATGGCTGACCCAGCGTTTCTGGTCGAACCCTGCCGTGCCGTAGGCGCGTTCCAGGTTGGCGCCATAAAAATCGTACCAACGCCCAGCGCCGAAACTGCGACCCTCGCCCGAGCCGTTGCCGGTGCGGTGATCCGCGCTGCCGTAATACTTGTCGAAAGGCTCGCCGGTCTTGGGCAAGGCGGCAAACATCCATTCGCGGCCGGCCACGTAAGTCTGGCTGTTATCCGGGGCTACGGTGTTCACCCCGAGGGAATAGAACGGATGCCCCTGGGGCGTCACCAGGTACCAGCGGCCGTCGCGTTTTTCGGTGCGGAAAAAGCCGCTGGCGGTGAAAGCCGGGCCTTTGTTCCAGCCGCCGTAAGGGTCCAGTGCGGATTTGTCCCGGGTGGCCAGCCAACCCTGCAATTGTTGCTGCTCCTTGACGGCGGCAGCCCTGAGCTGTTCGTCGCTGCTGACCTTTTCCGGCCAGCGCGCACGGGTGGATTGACCGTAGGCATCCACCAGTTCGCTGTAGGCCGCTTTGATCACCGGCTCCACATCCTGCACGCCGAAGCGCTCCACCAGGATGCTCTGAGCCACGTTGGGGTTGTGCATCGACACGGTCACAGAGACCACCTGGCTGCGGTCGATTTCGCCGGCGCTGCTGGCCAGCAGCACGCGTTGGCCGTTCACACTGATCGGCATCGGTGGGCCGGCCTTCATGCCCTGGCTCAGTGGGGAATTGGCTTGCAGCGGGATCAGCAAGGTCTGGGCAGGGCCGGCCGGCAGGTCGATGCGGCTGGTCAACGTGCGCCCATCATTGCTTTGCACCTTGACGTACAGGGTCAACGCCCAGTCCATGGCGCTCTGGATACGCAGGCTCACGGCTCCGGACTGCGACCAATCCCACGCTCCGCTTTGCGGGCTGAGCACCAGGCTCGGTTCGGCCGCGGGGTTGAAGGTGACGCGGCGCAGCACCTCGCCTTCGGGCGTTTGCTCGGCATTGTATTGGGGCAGGCTGGCGTCCTGGGTCGCCACCTTGACCACATCGGCAGGCCGGACGAAGTTGAACAGTGTTTGTTGCCCATCTGGCGCGGCCATTAAAGGCGCCGCGAACAGCAAGGCAAAAAGAGCGGGCAGCGTGCGAATCATACGAGCAAGGTTCTCCCTGACGGCCGATGAATGGCCTGTGATGACGGTGACGAGATAGACCACAAAGTGGGCGAATTCGCCCACAGTGGCTTAAGAAATTTCGCGCCGGAACGGCGGCAACGCATTGAGGATAGCCTTGCCATAGCGTTGGGTGACCAAACGCCGGTCGAGCAAGGTAATGGTGCCCCGGTCCTGTTCGGTTCGCAGCAGACGACCGCAGGCCTGCACCAACTTCAGCGAGGCATCCGGCACCGAGATCTCCATGAACGGGTTGCCGCCCCGCGCTTCGATCCACTCGGCCAGCGCCGCTTCGACCGGATCGTCCGGCACCGAGAACGGGATCTTGGCGATCACGACGTGCTCGCAATAGGCCCCCGGCAAGTCCACACCCTCGGCGAAACTCGCCAGGCCGAACAACACGCTGGAATCACCACCGTCCACCCGCGCCTTATGCTTGTTGAGGGTTTCCTGCTTGGACAGGTTGCCCTGGATAAACACCTGCTTGCGCCAGTCGCGGTCCAGGCCGTCGAACACGTCCTGCATCTGCTTGCGCGATGAAAACAGCACCAGGGTGCCCCGGGAGCCTTCGACCAGCTCCGGCAGGTCGCGGATGATCGCCGCGGTGTGGGCCGCCGCGTCCCGTGGGTCGGCCCTGAGGTCCGGCACCCGCAGCACGCCGGCGTCGGCATGGTGGAACGGGCTCGGCACCACGGCAGTCACGGCCTTTTTCGGCAAACCGGCGCGCATGCGGAAACGATCGAACGTGCCCAGCGCGGTCAGGGTGGCCGATGTCACCAAGGCACCGTAGGCCACATTCCACAGGTTGCGCCGCAGCATCTCGGCCGCCAGGATCGGGCTGGCGTTGACCTCGATATCGAACAGGGCGCCGCTTTCGGCCAGGGTCAGCCAACGCGCCATGGGCGGGTTGTCTTCCGGGTCTTCGACGGTGAAGGCGGTCCACAACTCCCAGTTGCCCTGGGCACGGGACAGCAGGCTGCCGAACAACGGGTACCACTCCTCGGCCTGGTTGCTGGCGATGCCGATATTGACCTCGCCATCCATGCCCTCCTTGAGCAGGTCGGTGAGTCGGGTGAACAGATCGGTCAGGCGTGAAAAGCCCTTCTTCAACTCGATGCCCATTTCGCGCATGTGCTCGGGAATCAGACCGCCGACGAAGCGGTGGCGTGGCCGCTCGCGGCCTTCCACGTCTTCGCCGGGCTTGAAGTCGGCCACCTGTTCGCAGGCGCTGAACATGAACTGCTGCTGGGTCTTGATCTCCCGCGCCAGCTCCGGCACCTGTTCGATCAGCTTGCCCAGGTCGCCGGGCAGCGGGTGTTGGGCCAGCAGCTTGGTGAGGTTCTTGGCGGTGGATTCCAGCCAATCGGCAGTGGAACGCAGCCGCGTGTAATGGGCGAAGTGGCCGATGGCCTTGTCGGGCAGGTGGTGGCCTTCGTCGAAGACGTACAGCGTGTCGCGCGGATCGGGCAACACCGCACCGCCGCCCAATGCCAGGTCGGCCAGCACCATGTCGTGGTTGGTGACGATCACGTCGACCTTGCCCATGCCCTCGCGAGCCTTATAGAAGGCGCATTGACCGAAGTTCGGGCAATGACGGTTGGTGCACTGGCTGTGATCGGTGGTCAGGCGTGCCCAATCGGCATCCTCCAGGGCAGTGGGCCAACTGTCGCGGTCGCCGTCCCACTTATTGCCGGCCAGTTTTTCGATCATGCTGGTAAATAGCTTCTGGCTGGCCTCATCGACTTCGATCTTGAAGCCTTCTTCTTCGAACAGCTGCGCGGTGGCGGTTTGCGCGTGACCTTCCTGCAACAGCACGTCGAGCTTGGACAGGCACATATAGCGGCCACGCCCTTTGGCCAGGGCGAACGTGAAGTTCAGGCCGCTGTTGCGCATCAGGTCGGGCAGGTCCTTGTAGACGATTTGCTCTTGCAGGGCGACCGTGGCGGTAGCGATTACCAGGCGTTTACCGGCGGCCTTGGCAGTAGGGATCGCGGCCAAGCTGTAGGCCACGGTCTTACCGGTGCCGGTGCCGGCCTCGACGGCCACGACCGCCGGTTCGCCTTCGCGGCGGCCTTCGTCGTCGGTGTCGATATCCCCGAGGACTTTTGCCACTTCGGCGATCATCAGGCGTTGGCCGTAGCGCGGTTTCAAGCTCTTGGCTTCGAGAAAACGCGTGTAGGCGCCCTGGATCGTGGTTTTGAGTTCAGTGCTGATCATGAATAGTCGGGCGCAAAAAACGCTGGATAAATTTTCAGTGGTTCGGATCGGCGGCTATCATACCCCGCTAATTAATCCCGCGCAGAACGGAGTACCGCAATGACCGTCTTTAGCCTCGCTTACACCCTGCATGTCCTGGCCGCCCTGGTGTGGGTCGGCGGTATGTTTTTCGCCTGGATGATCCTGCGCCCCGCCGCTGTGGCGGCACTTGAAGGCCCTGCCCGGCTCAAGTTGTGGGCGAATGTGTTTCAACGTTTTTTCGTGTGGGTCTGGGTGGCGGTGCTGATTTTGCCGATCAGCGGTGTCGGCCTGTTGCATCTGCGCTTCAATGGGTTTGAAACCGCGCCACGTTATGTGCAGGTGATGATGGGCCTGTATCTGGTGATGACCGCATTGTTTATCCGCATCCAGGCGTTGAAATTCCCGGCGCTGCGCACGGCGGTGGCGGCCGAGGACTGGCCGGCGGGCGCCACGGCCCTGGGGCAAATTCGCACGTTGGTGGGGATCAACTTGATCGTGGGGCTGCTGGTGGTGGCGATTGCTTCAGCGCGACCGATGTTCTAAACGGCAAGCCTGGGCTTGCCGATTGAGGTGGGGGCACGTCAGAGCCGTTCAATAGTGACGGCACCCGCCGGCCCGGCCGGCCCTGGCTGCCCTTCCAAGCCTGGGCGGCCTTTTTCGCCGCCATCGGCGCGGTACACCAAACAGCCCTTGGATTGCCCGCCCTTACCCGGTTTGCCTGCCGTGCCCGCCAGGCCCCCCGGGCCGCCGTCGACCCATACCTTGATCTGCTGGGCCGGAAAGTCTTTCGGCACCTCCACTCGCACCTGCGCACCTGCCGCGCCTGGCAAGCCATCGCCGCCGTTATCGCCATTGGCGCCGCGCCCAGCCGCGCCCCAGGTGCAGCCGGGGTCTTCGCCGTTGGCGCCATCCAGACCGGCGTAGCCTTGGGCTCCGGCACCGCCACGGGCATCCACCGAGAGCTCTTCAGCCGTCAGGGCATTGATGCGCAAATTCAGGTCACGTCCGGGCTTAGCAGGTTTTTCGTGAGTGCCGGGAGCGCCGCGCGAGGTGATCTGACTGCCGTGATCCAATTGCGCATGGCGCACCTGCAATTGCAGCGCGGTGTTGCCGGGCACAATGGCGATGCGCGCGTCGCGGCCCAGGTGCAGCTCGTCCACGCTGACTTGGCTGATGGTGGCCGGAACCAGCAAGGTGCCATAGTCCGCCACGTCCAAGCGCTCCAACTGCAACACACTGGTGCTGCTGGGCAGGCGCATCAATGAGTTGGTTTCCACACTGACGCTCTGGGCCAGGGCAATGGGGCTGACCAACAGGGCCAACAGAAAAACCTTACGCATCATGGGGCTCCTGAGTGTTTTCAAATTTTTCTTTGGACGCACAGTAACGACTTCTACCGGCGCTTTGCCAGTGAAGGATCAAAAAACTTGAGAACGGAGCGATGCAGATCGGCAATGCCCCTGTGGGTCCCACAGGGGCAAGGGCTGTCAGCGGTTGATTTGGATTTCCGTACGGCGATTCAGCGCACGACCTTCGGCCGTTTTATTGTCGGCGACTGGATGGCTCTCGCCCGCCCCGGTGACCGAGACAAAACTGCTGCGCGGCACGCCGGCACTGATCAGGTATTCGGTGACCGAATGGGCGCGTTGTTCCGAGAGTTTCTGGTTGTAGGCGTCTTTACCGACACTGTCGGTGTGCCCGCTGACACGCAACTGGGCGTTCGGTGCTTCCTGTTTAAGGCGCGTGACAATGGTGTCGAGCTTGGTTTTATCCGCTGTCGTCAACTTGGCCGAATCGAATTGGAAGTGTACGTCGCGAATCACGATGGTTTCTTCCTTGACCACCACCACTTCCTCGACCACTGCTGCTTGCGGCGCGGGCGGGCAGCCATTGGCATCGACCTGCACGCCTCTAGGGGTGCCGGGGCACTTGTCGCGGCTGTCCGGCACGCCGTCGCCATCCTCGTCGCCATCGCCATGCACCCAGCAATAGGCGCCGGCCAGACCACCGACCAGCAATGCACCGCCGCCGGCCCATGACGAACTTTCGGTGGAGCCCAACGCCGCGCCTGTCACACCGCCTACGGCGGCACAGGTGGGCCAGTCGGTTTTTTGCAAGCCTGCGCAACCTGTCAATACTCCGGTTAGCAGAACCAAGGGTAGAGCTGTCCGCATGATGCTCATCTGATTTCTCCTGAGGGGATCGGCGAAGGCCGACGGATGCAGTTAAGACCGCTCTTTTCAACTGCGCCACTGCGTCACACCCCCGTATTTATTAAGGATGAGGGCTCAGCCGGGACTTTTCTCCACCACCCGCTCTAGGCCCGCACGTTCAGCCGCGCTAGTCTCTAGGGTTCTGATGTGAGGATCTGTGATGACCGCTGGTAATTCTGACCGTACACCCCAGCAAGCCCTGGCTGCCTTGCTCGACCTGCACTCGCCCCAACGCCTGCTGGTGCTGGGCGCCAGCCGGTTCCCGGCACTGGACGCTTTTGAAAAGGCGCATCCGCAGAGCCAGGTGTCCTTCGCCGCGCCCGGCGCGCTGCCCGCAGACCTGGCCGCCCAGCGTTTTGACCTGGCGCTGGTGGTCGATTGCCTGGAGCACCTGTCAAAACCGCAAGGGCTGACCCTGCTCGGCGGCATCCGCAACCTCAATGCCAGCCGCATCGCCGTGCTGGTGGACCTGGCCGCCTGCGACTGGAAGGACACTGACTTCTTCTCCCTGGCACTACAGGCCGGCGAGCGTTTCCAGCGCGACGAGCAGGTGTTGACCCTGTTCACCTACGATCTGCTTGACTATAAACAGGTGCCCGACTGGCTCAACGCCCGGTTCTGGGCCAACCCGGAAAATTTCGGAAAGTATTGGTGGTGATCCCGATGAGTACATCCATTTGCCCCTGCGGTAGCGGCAACCTGCTGGATGCCTGCTGCGGCCATTATCACGCCGGCCACCCGGCACCTTGCGCCACCGCGTTGATGCGTTCGCGCTACAGCGCCTACGTCCTGGGCCTGGTGGACTATCTGGTGGCCACCACTCTGCCTGCGCAACAGGCCGGCCTGGACCGCGAAGCCATCGCCGCGTGGAGCGCCCAAAGCACCTGGCTGGGCCTTGAAGTGGAAAGCTCCGAAGTGTTCGGCGGCCAGCCGGAACACGCGTTCGTGACCTTTACCGCACGCTGGCACGACAGCACCGGCGAACATAGCCACCGCGAGCAGTCTTCTTTCGTACAGAATGACGGGCGCTGGTACTTCATCGATCCTACGGTGCAAATCAAAGCCAGTCGCAACGACGCCTGCCTGTGCGGCAGCGGGCAGAAATTCAAGAAGTGTTGTTCCAGCTACCTCTAACCCTTACAGGACTGACGCCATGCTCCGGATATACAGCTTGATGCTGGCGTTGACCCTCGGCCTGAGCGGTTGCGCATCGTGGTTCGAAGACGATTCTCCACCGCCTCATGTTTCCCTGGTGAAGGTGGAGGTGGTGCGCGCCAAACTGCTTGAGCAGAAATTCAAGCTGTTCTTTCGCGTGGACAACCGCGATGACGACGACCTGACCGTGCGCGGCCTGATCTACAAGGTGACCTTGGGTGATTTTGTGCTGACCGAGGGCGAATCCAATGAATGGTTGACGGTGCCGCCGCGCAGCCATGCGGTGTTCAAAGTCACGGTGCGCACCAACCTCTGGCCGCAGATCCGCGATGTGGTGCAGATGCTGAAAAACCCGGACAGACCTGTGCCCTACCGCCTCGAAGGCGAACTGAAAACCGGATTATTCATCGGTTATGACGTGCAGGTGAACCACAATGGCGAGATAATCCCCGGCGATTTTATTCCGGAGCGACATCAATGACTCAGCAACCCCATGTCCATGGTCCTGACTGCAACCACGATCACGATCACCATGATCACGACCACGGCCATGTCCACGGCCCGAACTGCGGCCACGCTCACCAAGAGCCGGTGCGCAATGCCCTGAAGGACGTTGGTCGCAACGATCCTTGCCCGTGCGGCAGCGAGAAAAAATTCAAGAAGTGCCACGGCGCCTGATCGCGACGCATGACATTCGCTTGACCCTGTGGGAGGACGCCCAGCGCCTCCCACACTGTTTTGCCCCAGGCTTACGCAATTACACAACTCCTGCTTGCGTCGTTTCACCGCGCTCACTAACGTAGCGCCTTTACTGACGCTACCCCCCGCAGGAGCTTTGCCATGGCCTCGCCAGCCCTCTCACATTTTCTTCCCCGGTTCGGCGTTGCCGCGGCAGTTGCCAGTGCATTGAGCCTGGCCGGTTGCCAGCTCCAAAGCACCCAAGACACCTTGCCGCCGGTGGCCGGCGTGCAGCCCATCAAGGGCCTGGCGCAGAATGTGTCGGTGCGCCGCAATGCCCAAGGTATGCCGCTGATCGAGAGCAACACCTTCCACGATGCGCTGTTCAGCCTCGGTTACGTGCATGCCAGCGACCGCATCCAGCAGATGGTCACCCTGCGCCTGCTGGCCCAGGGCCGTCTGGCGGAAATGTCGGGGTCTGAGGTGCTGGACGTCGACCGCTTTATGCGAGCGGTCAACCTGAAAAAAAGCGCCGGCGAGTTGTATAACGCCTCATCGCCGCGCCTCAAGCGCTTCTTCGAGGTGTACGCCCGCGGCGTCAACGCCTATCTGTTCCGTTATCGCGACAAGCTGCCGCCGGACCTGGCCCACACCGGCTACAAGCCCGAGTACTGGAAACCGGAAGATTCCGCGCTGCTGTTCTGCCTGCTCAATTTCAGCGAGTCGGCCAACCTGCAGGAAGAACTGGGCTCCTTGGTGCTGGGGCAAAAAGTCGGCGTCGATAAACTTGCCTGGCTCACGCCAAGCGCGCCCGACGAGCCGATCCCACTGGCCGAAGCCGACAAACTCAAGGGCATCAACCTGGGCCAGATCACCGGTCTGGCGGGGCTGGATGCGGTCAGTCAGCAGTTGAACAGCCTCAATGCACTGGCGGTCACCACTTCAAGCAACTGGGCCATCGGCCCGCAACGCAGCCGCGCCGGCAAAAGCCTGCTGGCCAACGACTTGGCGGCGCAGCCACAGGCACCGTCGCCATGGAGCTACGTGCAGATCCGCGCACCTAAGTACCAGGCCGTGGGTGTCTCGATTGCCGGCCTGCCTACGCTGCTGTCCGGGTTCAACGGCAAAGTGGCGTGGAGCATGAGCGCGGTCAAGGGCGACACCCAGGACCTGTTCCTGGAAAAGGTCAAACGCCAGGGCAGCGCGCTTTACTACGAAAACAACGGAAAATGGCTACCTGCCGGGGTGCGTAACGAAACCTTCTTCATCAAGGGCCAACGCTCGATTCGCGAAGTCGTCTACGAAACCCGCCACGGTGCCCTGCTCAATAGCAGCCAGGCCTTGACCAGCGGTTTGGGCCTGGCCTTGCAAAGCGCCGACTTCAAAGACGACAAGAGCCTGGACGCCTTCTTCGACCTGTCGCGCGCGCAGAATGCCGGCAAAGCCTCGGACGCCACCCGGGAAATCCGCGCAATCGCCTTGAACATGATCTTCGCCGACGCCAGCAATATCGGCTGGCAGGTCACCGGTCGCTTCCCCAATCGCCGCGAAGGTGAAGGGCTATTGCCGTCGCCGGGGTGGGACGGGCGCTTCGACTGGGACGGTTACGCCGATGCCATGCTGCACCCCTATGACCAGGACCCGCCCCAAGGCTGGATCGGCACCGCCAACCAGCGCACTGCACCGCGCGGCTATGGCATGCAATTGTCCAACACCTGGGATGCCCCTGAGCGCAGCGAACGCCTGGCGCAATTGGCCAATGCCGGCAAGCATGACAGTCGCAGCCTGATCGCTATGCAGTACGACCAAACCACCCCCTTCGCCGCCAAACTCAAGAGCATGTTCCAGGCCCCAGGCATGGCTCAGCCGCTCAAGCAGGCGATCGAGGCGTTACCCGCTGCCGAGCAGGCCAAGGCCCGCGAAGCCCTGACCCGCCTGATGGCCTTCGATGGTCGCCTGGTGTCGACCTCCGCCGATGCTGCGCTCTATGAACTGTTCCTACAGGAAAGTACGCGGCAGATCTTCCTCGACGAACTCGGCCCGGAAACCAGCGCCAGCTGGAAAGCCTTTGTGAGCAACGCGCGCTTGTCCTACGCCGCCCAGGCCGACCACCTGCTGGGCCGTGAAGACAGCCCATTCTGGGACGACGTGCGCACCGCGCAGAAAGAAGACAAACCGGCGATCCTCGCACGCAGCCTGGCGGCCGCCATCACCGCCGGCGACAGCCAACTGGGTGCGGACCACAAGGCCTGGCAGTGGGGCAAATTGCACAGCACCACCTGGAAAAACGTGCAAGGCCAAGTGATCCGTGGGCCGCTGGCCAGTGGCGGCGATCACAACACCTTGAACCCGGCGCCCTACAGCTGGGGCCAGGATTTCAACACCACCCAGGTACCGGCGCTGCGCATGATCGTCGACTTCGGCCAGGCGGAACCGATGATGGGCCAAGGCGGCATCGGCCAATCCGGCAACCCGGTCAGCCCGCACTACGCCAATGGCATTGACGCGGCGCTCAAGGCGCAATACCTGAGTTTCCCGATGCAGCCACAGAACTTTGACAAGGTGTATGGCAAGACCCGCCTGACCCTCACCCCAGGCAAGTAAACGCTGCAAAATGCAAAAGGGGCTTGTTGTGGTGAGGCTGCTCACCCCAGCAAGCCTGTTCAGTGTCGAATGTCTATTGAAGTACGATCAGCCGGTTTCGCTGTTGATCATCGGTAGCCTGCTAGAACCACCAGGATCCACATGCACTTAGATAGAACTTCTGCGTTCGCCCCTGCCTCATAAGTAACAAGCCCACCTCCCCGGTCACCCCATGGACCTTGTCATCGCCCGCCCGGAAGGCCTCTATTGCCCCGCCGGAGATTTCTACATCGACCCCTGGCGCCCGGTGGAGCGGTCGGTTATCACCCACGCCCACGGCGATCACGCCCGCACCGGCAACACCCATTACCTTGCGGCCGCGCCCGGCGAAGGCATCCTGCGCTCGCGCCTGGGCCAGGACATCAACCTGCAGACCCTGCCCTACGGCGAACGCCTGGTGCACCACGGCGTGACCCTGAGCTTCCATCCCGCCGGACATGTGCTCGGTTCCGCCCAGGTACGCCTCGAATACCAGGGCGAAGTCTGGGTAGCCTCTGGTGACTATAAAGTCGAACCCGACGGCACCTGCGCGCCGTTCGAACCGGTGCGATGCCACACGTTTATCACCGAATCCACCTTCGGCCTGCCGATCTACCGCTGGCAGCCCCAGGCGCAGATCTTTGCGGGAATCAATGAGTGGTGGCGTGGGAATATCGCCAACGGCAAGGCCAGCGTGCTGTTTTGTTACTCCTTCGGCAAAGCTCAGCGCATCCTGCATGGCATCGACGCCAGCATCGGCCCGATCCTCAGCCACGGCGCGGTCGAGCCATTGAACCGGGTGTATCGCGACGCCGGCATCTATATCCCGGAGACGCTATACGCTGGCGATTTCAAGAAAAACGACCCGTTGCTGCGCCAGGCGCTGATCATCGCGCCGCCCTCCACCGGCGGTAGCACCTGGATACGCCGCTTCGGCGACTACAGCGATGCCTTCGCCAGCGGTTGGATGCGCCTGCGCGGCACCCGTAGGCGGCGTGGGGTGGACCGAGGTTTTGTGCTGTCGGACCATGCCGACTGGCCCGGCTTGTTGTGGGCCATCGAGCAAACCGGGGCCGAACGGGTGATGGTCACCCACGGTTCCGTCGGCGTATTGGTACGTCACCTGCGCGAAAAAGGCCTGGATGCCCAAGGGTTCACCACCGAATACGGGGACGATGAAGAAGAGGTCACGGCATGAAGGCCTTCGCCGAGTTGTACGCCAACCTCGACGCCACCACCTCTAGCAACGCCAAGCTCGCCGCCTTGCAGAGCTATTTCCGCCAGGCGCCGCCAGCCGACGCCGCGTGGGCGGTGTATTTCCTTTCCGGTGGGCGCCCACGGCAGTTGGTGCCGACGCGGCTGCTGCGCGACATGGCCACCGAGGCTTCGGGCATCGAACCCTGGCTGTTCGAAGAAAGTTACCAGTCGGTAGGCGACCTGGCCGAGACAATTTCCCTGCTGTTGCCAGAATCGACCTACACCTCCGAGGACGGCCTGGCGGTGTGGCTGGAAGAAAAACTGCTGCCCTTGCGCGGCCTGCCGCCGACGGAACTGGCCGAACGCTTGCCGGCGCTGTGGGCGCAACTAGATCAACCGAGTTTGATGCTGTGTATCAAACTGATCACCGGCAGTTTCCGCGTGGGCGTTTCGAAACTGCTGGTCACCCGCGCCCTGGCCGCGATGGCCGAGTTGGACAGCAAACGGGTGGCGCAGCGGTTGGTGGGTTACACCGACTTGTCCAACCGTCCTACAGCCGAGGGTTATCTGAAGCTGATCGCCGCCGAATCGTCCGACGAACACGCGCAGCGTGGCGGGCAACCGTATCCGTTTTTTCTGGCCCATGGCCTGGCGCAACCGGTGGAGCAGTTCGACGCCCTGCTCGGCTCCCCCGCCGACTGGCAGGTGGAATGGAAGTGGGACGGCATTCGCGCGCAAGTGGTCAAGCGCGAGGGGCGCCTGTGGGTCTGGTCCCGTGGTGAGGAACTGGTGACCGAACGTTTTCCGGAGCTGCATGCGCTGGTCAGTGGTCTGCCGGATGGCACGGTGATCGACGGTGAGATCGTGGTGTGGAAGGACGCGGTACAACCCTTCGCCCTGCTGCAACAGCGGATCGGTCGCAAGACCTTGAGTAAAAAAGTCCTGGAGGACGCACCTGTGGCAGTGCTCGCCTATGACCTGCTGGAGCACCAGGGCGAAGATTGGCGCAACCATTCCCAAGCCGAACGCCGGGCACAGTTGGAGCAGGTAATCGCAACGTGCAACCAACCGGTGCTACTGCCCTCGCCGCTGTTGACGGGCAGTACTTGGCAGGACTTGGCCCGGCAACGTGAAGACTCCCGCAAACTGGGGGTGGAGGGCATGATGCTCAAGGCGCGCGACGGCCTCTACGGCGTGGGCCGCACCAAAGACATGGGCGTGTGGTGGAAATGGAAGGTCGATCCGTTCAGCGTCGACGCGGTATTGATCTACGCCCAGCGCGGCCACGGCCGACGCGCCAGCCTCTACAGCGACTACACCTTTGCGGTGTGGGATGGGCCGCCAGGCAGCGAGCGCACCCTGGTGCCATTTGCCAAAGCCTATTCCGGGCTGACCGATGAAGAAATGCGCAAAGTCGACGCCATTGTGCGCAAGACCACCGTGGAAAAATTTGGCCCGGTCAGCAGCGTGACGCCGAGCATGGTGTTCGAGTTGGGCTTCGAGGGCATCGCCCTGTCCAAACGCCACAAAAGCGGAATTGCGGTGCGCTTTCCGCGGATGCTGCGTTGGCGCCAGGATAAACACGTGGAAGACGCCGATAACCTCGGCACCTTGCAAGACCTGCTGAACTGAGCCCCATCACCCAAAATGGTGCATTGAAAAATCGATGCCCATTTTTGGGCATCTCCTACACTCACATCGCCACCTTCTTGCCTTTTAAAACGCTCATTCGGAACTATGGTGCAGAAATTGCTACTTGGGATCCGTCTGACACCGTTCAGTAACAGTCCTAATCGCGCCACAAGCGCTTATCTTGGTTTCAAGGGATTACATAATGAAAAAAGCATTGCTGACCCTTTCTGCACTGGCTCTGTGCATGGCCGCCGGTACCGCGTTGGCCAAGGAATACAAGGAATTGCGTTTTGGTGTCGACCCGTCCTACGCACCGTTCGAATCCAAGGCAGCCGACGGCAGCCTGGTGGGCTTCGATATCGACCTGGGCAATGCCATCTGTGCCGAGCTGAAGGTCAAGTGCAAATGGGTCGAAAGTGATTTCGACGGCATGATTCCGGGCCTGAAAGCCAATAAGTTCGACGGCGTGATTTCGTCCATGACCGTGACCCCGGTGCGTGAGAAAGCCATCGACTTCTCCAGCGAACTGTTCTCCGGCCCGACCTCACTGGTATTCAAGAAAGGCGCAGGCTACTCGACGCCGGAATCCCTCAAGGGCAAATCGGTAGGCTATGAGCAAGGCACCATTCAGGAAGCCTACGCCAAGGCGGTACTGGATAAAGCCGGTGTGACCACCAAGGCCTACGCTAACCAAGACCAAGTGTATGCCGACCTGACTTCCGGCCGCCTCGACGCTTCGGTGCAAGACATGCTGCAAGCCGAACTGGGCTTTTTGAAGTCGCCAGCCGGCGCCGGCTATGAAGTCAGCGCGGCCATCGACGACCCTCTGCTGCCGTCCAAAACCGCCATCGGTATCAAAAAAGGTAACACTGAGCTGAAGGCCCTTTTGGATAAAGGTATCAAAGCGTTACACGATGATGGCACCTACGCCACCATCCAGAAGAAACACTTTGGCGATCTGAACCTGTACAGCGGCAAATAATGCCTGGGGCGCCCCTGGGTTTGCAGGGGCGCTTTTTTATCGCCATAGGTCCCGATTTATGTTCGAAGAACTGTTGCAAACTCTCGGGCTGAGCGCACTCAGCCTGAAGGGTTTCGGCCCGCTATTGCTGCAAGGCACCTGGATGACCATCAAGTTATCGGTACTGTCCCTGGCCGTCAGCGTGTTGCTGGGTTTGCTCGGCGCCAGCGCCAAACTATCCAGCCTGCCCTTTTTGCGCATCCCCGCGCAGCTCTATACCACCCTGATTCGCGGCGTCCCCGACCTGGTGCTGATGCTGCTGATTTTCTATAGCCTGCAAACCTGGCTCACCGGCCTGACCGACTTTATGGAATGGGAATACATCGAGATCGACCCATTCAGCGCCGGGGTGATCACCCTGGGCTTTATCTACGGTGCTTACTTCACCGAGACTTTCCGCGGCGCGATCCTCGCCGTGCCCCGCGGCCAACTGGAAGCCGCCACCGCTTACGGGCTCAAGCGCGGCCAGCGGTTTCGCTACGTGACCTTCCCGCAGATGATGCGCTTTGCCCTGCCGGGCATCGGCAATAACTGGATGGTGATGCTCAAGGCCACCGCGCTGGTGTCGATCATCGGCCTGGCGGACCTGGTCAAGGCCGCACAGGATGCCGGCAAGAGCACCTACCAACTGTTCTACTTCCTGGTACTGGCCGCGTTGATCTACCTGCTGATCACCAGTGCCTCCAACTTTGTCCTGCGCCGTCTTGAACGCCGCTACTCCGCTGGCGCCCGGGAGGCCGTGCGATGATCGAACTCTTGCAGGAATACTGGCGCCCGTTTCTGTACAGCGACGGCCAGCACATCACCGGCCTGGCGATGACCATGTGGCTGCTCAGCGCTTCACTGGTGATTGGGTTTCTGGTGTCGATCCCGCTGTCCATCGCCCGCGTCTCGCGCAACCCGCTGGTACGTTGGCCGGTGCAGTTCTACACCTACCTGTTTCGCGGTACGCCGCTCTATATCCAGTTGCTGATCTGCTACACCGGCATCTACAGCATTGCCGCCGTGCGCGCGCAGCCAGTGCTGGATGCGTTTTTCCGCGATGCGATGAACTGCACCATCCTGGCCTTCGCCCTCAACACTTGCGCCTACACCACGGAAATTTTCGCTGGGGCGATCCGCAGCATGGCCCACGGCGAGGTCGAAGCGGCCAAGGCCTATGGGCTCAGCGGTTGGAAGCTCTACGCGTACGTGATCATGCCGTCGGCGCTGCGTCGTTCGCTGCCGTACTACAGCAACGAAGTGATCCTGATGCTGCACTCGACCACCGTGGCTTTCACTGCGACGATTCCCGACATCCTCAAAGTGGCCCGGGACGCCAACTCGGCGACCTTTATGACGTTTCAATCATTCGGCATCGCCGCGCTGATCTACCTGACCGTGACCTTTGCCCTGGTCGGTCTGTTTCGCCTGGCGGAGCGGCGCTGGCTGGCCTTTCTCGGCCCCAGCCACTAAGGAGCCTTCATGCGTCATCGGATTCACGAACTGATCGCGCCGCTGCCCGGCACGGCGCGGCAGATTCACAGTTTTCACTTCGGCCCGGAACACGCCGAAGGCAAGGTCTACGTCCAAGCGTCGCTGCATGCCGACGAGTTGCCGGGCATGCTGGTGGCCTGGCATTTAAAGGCGCGCCTGGCCGAGCTGGCCGCCGCCGGGCGCCTGCGCAGCGAAATCGTGTTGGTGCCGGTCGCTAACCCGGCGGGCCTGGAACAGGTGCTGATGGACACCCCGCTGGGCCGCTACGAGCTGGAGAGCGGGCAGAACTTCAATCGGCTGTTTGTCGACCTCGGTGATGAAGTGGGCAATCAGGTCGAAGCCTTGCTTGGCGACGATCCGCAGCATAACGTGCAAGTGATCCGTGCCGCGCTGCTCTCCGCCCTGGCCGACCAAGGCGCCGCGACCCAGTTGCAATCCCAGCGCCTGGTGTTGCAACGCCTGGCGTGCGATGCCGACCTGGTGCTGGACCTGCACTGCGACTTCGAAGCCGTGGCGCACCTGTACACCACGCCGCAAGCCTGGCCGCAGGTGGAGGCGTTGGCACGTTACCTCGGCTCGGAAGCCAACCTGCTGGCTACGGATTCGGGCGGACAGTCGTTCGACGAATGCTTCACCCTCGTGTGGTGGCAGTTGCAGCAGCGCTTCGGCGCGCGGTTTCCGATCCCCATGGGCAGCATCGCGGTGACCGTCGAACTGCGCGGCCAGGGCGACGTCAACCACGGCCTGGCCAGCCTCGACGCCCAGGCGATCATCGATTACCTGATCCGCTTCGGTGCCATCAACGGCCAGGCCTCGCCGTTGCCCGACCTGCCTTACCCGGCCACGCCACTGGCAGGCGTAGAACCGGTAGCCACGCCAGTGGGCGGCTTGCTGGTGTTCGCCGCCCTGCCCGGCGAATATCTGGAAGCCGGGCAATTGCTGGCCGAAATCATCGACCCCATTACCGACCGCGTAACGCCCGTGCACTGCCGCAAAGCTGGCCTGCTTTACGCCCGTTCGCTGCGCCGCATGGCCACTGCCGGGATGGTCATCGGCCATGTCGCAGGCACCGAGGCCTACCGCAGCGGCTATCTACTTTCGCCTTGAGGATGCACGCCCCATGTACAAATTGACCGTTGAAGGCCTGCATAAAAGCTATGGCGACAATGAGGTGCTCAAAGGTGTCTCGCTCAAGGCCAAGACCGGTGACGTGATCAGCCTGATCGGCGCCAGCGGCTCGGGCAAGAGCACCTTCCTGCGCTGCATCAACTTTCTGGAACCCCCCAACGACGGCGCCATGACCCTCGACGGCCAGCCGATCCGCATGGTCAGCGACCGCCACGGCATGCGCGTGGCCGACGACGCCGAACTGCAACGCTTGCGCACCCGGCTGGCGATGGTGTTCCAGCACTTCAACCTGTGGAGCCACATGAGCGTGCTGGAGAACATCACCATGGCCCCGCGCCGGGTGCTGGGTTGCAGCAAAAAAGACGCCGAAGACCGCGCCCGCCGCTACCTGGACAAAGTCGGCCTGCCGGCCCGCGTAGCCGATCAATACCCGGCGTTTCTTTCCGGCGGTCAACAACAACGTGTCGCCATCGCCCGCGCATTGGCGATGGAACCGGAGGTGATGCTGTTCGACGAACCCACCTCGGCCCTCGACCCGGAACTGGTGGGCGAAGTGCTGAAGGTGATCCAGGGTCTGGCCGAGGAAGGCCGCACCATGATCATGGTCACCCATGAAATGAGCTTCGCGCGCAAAGTGTCCAGCCAGGTGCTGTTTCTGCACAAAGGCTTGGTGGAGGAGCAAGGCGCGCCGGAAGACGTGCTGGGCAACCCCAAGAGCGAGCGTCTGCAACAGTTCTTGAGCGGTAATTTGAAGTAAACCTTTGTGACGCCTGGAGGGTCTGTGGAATAAGCCCTCCAGAGCGTCAGCCACCGCATGGCAAAACCCCACGACTTCGCCAGGCAATGGTTCGCCGCCAAAGGCTGGAAGCCATTCGCCTTCCAAAAAGCCGTGTGGACGGCGGTCAAGGAGGGAAATTCCGGCTTGCTGCATGCCAGCACCGGCGCCGGCAAGACTTACGCACTGTGGTTTGCCGCGCTCAATCGCTTCGCCATTACGCGCCCGCCGGCCACCGGCAAACGCAAGCCACCGGCCGAGCCGCTGACGGTGTTGTGGATTACGCCGATGCGAGCCCTCGCCGCCGACACCGCGCGCGCCTTGGAAGCGCCGCTGGCAGCGTTGCAAATCCCGTGGAGTGTCGGCCTGCGCACCGGCGACACGAGTAGCGCTGAGCGCGCCCGACAAACCCGTCGCCAGCCGACCACACTGGTCACCACCCCGGAAAGCCTGACCCTGATGCTGGCCCGCGCCGACAGCGAAGCCAGCCTGGCCCATGTGCGCATGGTGGTAGTGGATGAATGGCACGAACTGATCGGTAACAAACGCGGGGTGCAGTTGCAACTGGCCTTGGCACGCTTGCGCCGTTGGCATCCTGACTTAATGGTGTGGGGGATTTCCGCGACGCTGGGTAATCAATCCCACGCCTTGGAAGTACTGGTGCCACAAGGCGGCGGGATCAATGTGCAGGGGCAAACGGCCAAGGCGCTGCACGTCGACACGTTGCTGCCGCCAGTGTCCGAACGCTTTCCCTGGGCCGGGCATATCGGATTGAAAATGCTGCCGCAGGTGGTGGCCGAGGTGGACGCCAGCAGCAGTTGCCTGGTGTTCACCAACACCCGCGCACAGTCGGAAATCTGGTACCAGGCCCTGCTCGATGCGCGGCCGGATTGGGCCGGGCTGATTGCTTTGCACCACGGTTCGCTGTCCCGCGAGACCCGTGATTGGGTCGAACGGGCGCTCAAAGACGGGCAGCTCAAGGCGGTGGTGTGCACCTCCAGCCTGGACCTGGGGGTGGATTTTCTGCCGGTCGAGAGGGTGTTGCAGATCGGCTCGGCCAAAGGCGTGGCGCGCCTGATGCAGCGTGCCGGGCGGTCCGGCCACGCCCCGGGGCGGCCGTCCCGAGTGACGCTGGTACCGACTCACAGCCTGGAACTGATTGAAGCGGCGGCGGCTCAGGACGCGATCGCCGAGCGCCGCATCGAAGCCCGCGAATCGCCCTACAAACCCTTGGATGTACTCGTACAGCATCTGGTAAGCATGGCTTTGGGCGGTGGCTTTATGCCCGCGTCGTTGCTGGAGGAAGTGCGCGGCGCCTGGGCCTATCGCGACCTTACTGACGCCGACTGGGCCTGGGCCCTGGGTTTTGTGCGCCACGGCGGCTTATCGCTGACGGCCTATCCGGACTACCGCCGCGTGGAGCCCGACGAACACGGCATCTGGCGTGTACCGGATGCACGCTTGGCCAGGCGCCATCGCATGAGCGTGGGCACCATCGTCAGCGATGCAAGCATTCAGCTGAAATTCTGGAGCAAGGGCGGCGGCGGCAAGAACCTGGGCAGCGTCGAGGAAGGCTTTATCGCGCGGCTCAAACCTGGGGATGGCTTCTTGTTTGCCGGGCGTTTGCTAGAGCTGGTGCGGGTGGAAAACATGACTGCCTATGTACGCCGCAGCAACGCCAAAAAAGCCGCCGTACCGCGCTGGAATGGCGGGCGCATGCCGCTTTCCAACGAACTGGCCCAGGCCGTGGTGGAACGTTTCGATGCTGCCGCCCATGGCCACTTCGACGGCCCGGAAATGCGCGCGGTGCAGCCGTTGCTACAGACCCAGTTGCGCTGGTCGGGCCTGCCGACACGCGAGCATTTGTTGGCCGAAGCGCTGAAGTCACGGGAGGGTTGGCACCTGTTCCTCTACCCGTTCGCGGGGCGCCAAGTGCATCTCGGCCTGGCCAGTTTGCTGGCTTGGCGCGTCAGCCAGGGGCAACCCGTCACCTTCTCCATTGCGGTCAACGACTATGGCTTGGAACTGCTCAGCGCTACACCCGTGGATTGGCCGGCACTGTTGAATTCTGAGCTGCTGAGCCCGGATAACCTGCTGGAGGATGTGGCGGCCAGCTTGAACGCCGGTGAACTGGCCCTGCGCCGTTTCCGCGAGATCGCCCGTATCGCCGGGCTGGTGTTCGCCGGTTACCCCGGCGCGCCGAAAAGCACGCGGCAGGTGCAGGCTTCCAGCGGCTTGTTCTTTGAAGTGTTCAAGCAGTATGACCCGCACAACCTATTGCTGGCCCAGGCTGGCGAAGAAGTATTGCGAGACGAGTTGGACATCCGCCGCCTGGAAGCGGCGTTGAGACATCTTTCCACCCTGACACTGGACCTGCACGTAATCGAACGGCCCACGCCCCTGGCTTTTCCGCTACTGGTGGAGCGGATGCGCGAAAGCATGAGTTCGGAAAAACTCTCGGAGCGCATCGCGCGGATGGTCAAGGATTTGGAAAAAGTCGCGGATAACGGGAAAACTTGATGTATTGCGAAGTGCAGCTTGAAGGCGAAACGTTATGGCTGCTGGCGGAGAAAGCTATCTACTGGCCAGCGCGCAATTGCCTGCTGATCGCCGACGCGCATTTTGGCAAAGCGTCGGCCTATCGCAGCCTGGGGCAACCGGTTCCCCAAGGCACCACCACCGACAACCTGGCGCGACTGGACCGACTGCTACAAGCATTCGACTGCGCGCAGGTGATCTTCCTCGGCGACTTCCTGCACGGCCCCGGCTCCCATGCCAGCGGCACGCTGAGCGCCCTGCGAGCATGGCGCGCCCAGCATCGCGAGCTGCCCATGACGTTGATTCGTGGCAATCACGATAAGCGTGCGGGTGATCCGCCGGCCGACCTCGGCATCGAGGTGGTAGCAGAACCGTTGCTGATGGGGCCGTTTGCCTTGCAACACGAACCGGACGCTCACCCCAGCCACCATGTACTGGCAGGTCATGTGCATCCGGTATATCGCTTGCGCGGCAAGGGGCGCCAGAGCCTGCGCTTGCCCTGCTTTCAGCTCGGGCCGCGGGTCAGCCTGCTACCCGCGTTCGGGGCGTTTACAGGGGGCTATAGGGTGGAACCGGACGCCAACCACCGGATTCTGGTGATTGGCGATCAGGAGGTATGGTTTGTCAGATGATGCAGGCCAACCCTAAAGGCTTCAGGCAACGGGCACGGGGGGTGCCTCGTCCGGCCGGGTAGGCTCACCGGGCTCACCGGGCTGCGGATAATCCGGCCCAGGTTGGCCGGGGATGCCGCCCGCATAGGCAGGGTCGGCCATCAGGGACCAGGCTAGAACACCAATCTGATTGGGCTCCAGCCGTGCGAGTTCTGCGCTGATTCGGGGGTCGATCTTCATAAAGTACTCCTCAAGCGTGGCCCGACACACTTCACACGTGTCGGGGCAGTACACCCAATAGAGTCACTTTCTTCAGACTAATTCCCTTTACGTGTAGGAGCTTTCGATCAAGCGCGCGGCAAGGTGACGCCAAGCTGACCCTGATACTTGCCGCCACGGTCCTTGTAGGACACTTCACAGGCCTCGTCGGATTGCAGGAACAGCATCTGTGCCACGCCTTCGTTGGCGTAGATTTTTGCCGGCAATGTGGTGGTGTTGGAGAACTCCAAGGTCACGTGGCCTTCCCACTCAGGCTCAAGCGGGGTCACGTTGACGATGATGCCGCAGCGCGCGTAGGTGCTCTTACCAAGGCAGATGGTCAGCACGTCGCGAGGGATACGGAAAAACTCCACGGTGCGCGCCAGGGCGAAAGAGTTCGGCGGGATGATGCACACGTCGCTCTTGATATCGACGAAGCTCTTTTCATCGAAGTTTTTCGGATCGACGGTTGCCGAATTGATGTTGGTGAACACCTTGAATTCATCGGCGCAACGCACGTCGTAGCCATAGCTGGAAACACCATAGGAGATCAGGCGTTCGGCGCCTTCGCCACGCATCTGGCGCTCGACGAAGGGTTCGATCATGCCGTGCTCTTGCGCCATGCGGCGAATCCACTTGTCCGATTTGATGCTCATGGCGGGTGTCCTGAATAGCGAGGTGGAAAAATTCTGTGGGGCATCTTACCGGTGCCGGCGTTGGGGTTCAAAGGGCGTGGGGGTTTTCTTGACGAAAGCGGGCCTCTTCATACGCTCCAGCCAGCGGGGCTGGGCCCCACGCTACTGGGTCGGGTGACTGGAAATATCACCGCCAGTCACGAAATTGGAGAAACCTTCGGAAATATCATTGGCACGTTCCGGAAAAAGGGTTAAGGTGGCGCCACTGTGCTGCTTGTGTCACTGAGAATCTCTACACGATATGTTGAATTTCGATCCAACCATCTCCAAGAATTTTTCCTGCTCTTTGCACTCAGTCTCGGCCAGGGCTTTTCCTGAGTCGCAGTTAACTTTGTCCAAGGAGATACACCATGTCTAATCGCCAAACTGGTACCGTTAAGTGGTTCAACGATGAAAAAGGCTTCGGCTTCATCACTCCACAATCCGGTGACGACCTGTTCGTTCACTTCAAAGCTATCCAATCCGACGGCTTCAAAAGCCTGAAAGAAGGCCAACAGGTTTCTTTCATCGCTACCCGCGGTCAGAAAGGCATGCAAGCTGAAGAAGTTCAAGTTATCTAACTTGTACTGACTTAGTCGAAAAAACCCCGCCCTTAAAAGCGGGGTTTTTTTATGCCCGGGATTTGGTATTCGCACCCACTGGTGCCTGATAAAAATGTGGGAGGGGGCTTGCCCCCGATGACGGCTTAGCAGTCGGCACTTGAAGTGCGCCCCAAAAGT
>NZ_JAEILC010000130.1:0-1510 GCF_016307435.1 Pseudomonas sp. S4_EA_1b
GGGGAGCCCGCAGAATTCGGAAAAAATCGTACGCTAAGGTTTTCCGGGCAACCGTAGCGGCCTGAACTTCCCGTCCTCCAGCCTGCGGCTCTGCCGCCAGACGTAATCGCCGGTCAGGTTGATGTGTTCCCAGCCCAGCGGCGACAGGTATTGCAGCAACTCACCGTTCACCGGCTTGCCGACCTCGACCAACCCCTGAGTGGCGCGCTCCAGGTACACCGTGTTCCACAACACAATGGCGGCCGTCACCAGGTTCAGGCCGCTGGCCCGGTAGCGCTGCTGCTCGAAGCTCCGATCCCTGATCTCGCCGAGGCGGTTAAAGAACACCGCCCTGGCCAGGGAGTTGCGCGCTTCACCCTTGTTCAGTCCAGCATGCACGCGGCGGCGCAGTTCGACGCTTTGCAGCCAGTCGAGGATGAACAGGGTGCGTTCGATCCGGCCCAGCTCGCGCAGGGCCACGGCAAGGCCATTCTGGCGTGGATAGCTGCCGAGCTTTCGCAGCATCAGCGAGGCAGTGACGGTGCCCTGCTTGATCGAGCTGGCGAGGCGCAGGATGTCGTCCCAATGGGCGCGGACGTGCTTGATGTTCAGGGTGCCACCAACCATTGGGCGCAATGTCGGGTAGTCCTGGACGCTATTCGGCACATACAGCTTGGTTTCGCCGAGGTCGCGGATGCGCGGTGCGAAGCGGAAGCCCAGCAGGTGCATCAGGGCGAAGACGTGATCGGTGAAACCGGCCGTGTCGGTGTAGTGCTCCTCGATCCGCAAGTCGGACTCGTGGTACAGCAGGCCGTCGAGCACATAGGTGGAGTCACGCACGCCGACATTCACCACGCGGGTGCTGAACGGTGCGTACTGGTCGGAGATATGGGTGTAGAACAGTCGCCCCGGCTCGCTGCCGTACTTCGGGTTGACGTGCCCGGTGCTTTCGCCCCGGCCGCCCGCCCGGAAGCGCTGGCCATCGGAGGATGAGGTGGTGCCGTCGCCCCAGTGGGCGGCGAAGGCATGGCGGTACTGGTGGTTGACCAGCTCGGCCAGGGCCGCCGAATAGGTTTCGTCGCGGATGTGCCAGGCTTGCAGCCAGGACAGCTTGGCGTAGGTCAGGCCGGGGCTCGACTCGGCCATCTTGGTCAGCCCGAGGTTAATCGCATCGCCCAGGATTGCTGACAGCAGCAATGTCCTGTCTTTGGCCTCGGCACCGTCCTTCAGGTGGGTGAAGTGGCGGCTGAAACCCGTCCAGTCGTCCACATCCATCAGCAGTTCGGTGATCTTGATGCGCGGCAACAGCTGACTGGTCTGGTCGATCAGCGCCTGCGCGGTATTGGGCACCGCAGAATCCAGCGGGGTGATCTTCAGCCCGGACTCGGTGAGGATGGCATCGGGCAGCTCGTTGTCCTTGGCCAGCCGGGTTACGGTGGCCAACTGCTCGTCCAGCAGCTGTAAGCGCTCTTCCAGGTACTGGTCGCTGTTCGGGTTGATCGCCAGGGGCAGGGCCTGTTCCCGCTTGAGC
>NZ_JAEILC010000131.1:0-1253 GCF_016307435.1 Pseudomonas sp. S4_EA_1b
AACTGCTCGTCCAGCAGCTGTAAGCGCTCTTCCAGGTACTGGTCGCTGTTCGGGTTGATCGCCAGGGGCAGGGCCTGTTCCCGCTTGAGCGCGGCGAACTTCTCTGCCGGCAGCAGGTAGTCGTCGAAGTCGCGGAACTGCCGTGAACCCTTGACCCAGATGTCACCGGAGCGCAGGGCGTTCTTCAGCTCGGACAGCGCGCAGATTTCGTAGAAGCGTCGGTCGTGGCCTTCCGGGGTGATCACCAGCGGCTTCCAGCGCGGCTTGATGAAGGCGGTAGGGGCATCCGCCGGCACCTTGCGCAGGTTGTCGGCGTTCATCTCGCGCAGGGTCTGCACGGCCGCCAGCACGCCTTGCGCGGCCGGTGCAGCGCGCAGTTCCAGCACCTCCAGCAGGGCCGGCGTGTAACGGCGCAGGGTGGCGAAGTTCTCGCCGACCAGGTGTAGGTGGTCGAAGCCCTCCGGCCGGGCCAGCAGCTCGGCCTCGCTGACGCTCTCGGTGAATTCGTCCCAGGGAATCACCGCCTCGATGGCGGCGTACGGATCGCTGCCGTTTTCCTTTGCCTCCAGCAGAGCCTGGCCGATCTTCGAGTACAGGCGCACCTTGTCATTGATCGCCTTGCCCTGCTTCTGGAACTGCTGCTGATGCTTGTGCTTCGCGCCGCTGAACAGCTTGACCAGGATGCGGTCGTGCAGATCGACCAACTCATCAATCACAGTCGCGGTGCTCTCCAGCACTACGGCGGCCAGGGTCGCGTAGCGCCGCTGCGGCTCGAACTTGCCAAGGTCTTTGGGCGTCATCTGCCCCCCTTCGCGGGCCAGCTTGAGCAGGCGGTTCTGGTGGATGTGCCGGCCCAGCCCTTCGGGCAAGTCCACCAGCTGAAATGTCTTCAGCCGCTCGATGTGCTTAAGCATGTGCCGAGAGTTGGGTTTCAGCGGTGCCTGGCGCAGCCAGGTCAACCAGGTGATGCTGCTGCCGGCCTTGAGCTTCAGCAGTTCGTCCAGCTTGGCACGGTGCGAGTCCGTGAGTGGTTCGACCAGGGCGCGGTAGACCCGCCGATTAGCCCGCGCAATGGCCTCCGAGCAGGCCCGATCAATTACGCTCAGCGCCGGCAGGATGCGCCGCTTCTGCCGCAGGCTCTCCAGAGCCTGGCTGGCCAGCAGCAAGCCCTTGTCGGTCTGCTGGGCCAACTCGGTCAGCTCGCGCACGAGGTTGCGGAAGTCGGACAGGCCAAACGGGGCCAGTTGCAGGTA
>NZ_JAEILC010000132.1:0-1140 GCF_016307435.1 Pseudomonas sp. S4_EA_1b
TACCTGCAACTGGCCCCGTTCGGCCTGTCCGACTTCCGCGCCCTGGTGCGCGAGCTGACCGAACTGGCCCAGCAGACCGACAAGGGCTTGCTGCTGGCCGGCCAGGCTCTGGAGAGCCTGCGGCAGAAGCGGCGCATCCTGCCGGCGCTGAGCGTAATTGATCGGGCCTGCTCGGAGGCCATTGCGCGGGCTAATCGGCGGGTCTACCGCGCCCTGGTCGAACCACTCACGGACTCGCACCGTGCCAAGCTGGACGAACTGCTGAAGCTCAAGGCCGGCAGCAGCATCACCTGGTTGACCTGGCTGCGCCAGGCACCGCTGAAACCCAACTCTCGGCACATGCTTGAGCACATCGAACGGCTGAAGACATTTCAGCTGGTGGACTTGCCCGAAGGCCTTGGCCGGCACATCCACCAGAACCGCCTGCTCAAGCTGGCCCGCGAGGGTGGGCAGATGACGCCCAAAGACCTTGGCAAGTTCGAGCCGCAGCGACGTTATGCGACCCTGGCCGCCGTGGTACTGGAGAGCACTGCAACCGTGATTGATGAGCTGGTGGATCTGCACGACCGCATCCTGGTCAAGCTGTTCAGCGGCGCGAAACACAAGCATCAGCAGCAGTTCCAGAAGCAGGGCAAGGCGATCAATGACAAAGTGCGCCTGTACTCCAAGATCGGCCAGGCGCTGCTGGAAGCAAAGGAAAGCGGCAGCGATCCCTACGCCGCCATCGAGGCGGTGATTCCCTGGGACGAGTTCACCGAGAGCGTCAGTGAGGCCGAGCTGCTGGCCCGGCCGGAGGGCTTCGACCACCTGCACCTGGTCGGCGAGAACTTCGCCACCCTGCGCCGCTACACGCCGGCCCTGCTGGAGGTACTGGAGCTGCGCGCCGCCCCGGCCGCGCAAGGCGTGCTGGCAGCCGTGCAGACCCTGCGCGAGATGAACGCCGACAACCTGCGCAAGGTGCCGGCCGATGCCCCCACTGCCTTCATCAAGCCGCGCTGGAAGCCGCTGGTGATCACCCCGGAAGGCCTCGACCGGCGCTTCTACGAAATCTGCGCGCTGTCCGAGCTGAAGAACGCCCTGCGCTCCGGCGACATCTGGGTCAAGGGCTCGCGGCAGTTCCGCGACTTCGACGACTACCTG